>NZ_JASATI010000022.1:0-81893 GCF_038440225.1 Hydrogenophaga sp. OTU3427
GGGGGGGGTTTTGTTTAAAATCCCCCGCACGCTAAAAAGCCCACCACCCCGCCGGGCGTTTTTGCCGCCCGCTGCTGTCATTCGCCGAGCTGAACCGGCACGTGGTGCCGCAGTTCGGTTTGGCGGTTGTTGGCGTCGACAAACACCAGTTGCGGCGAATGGGCGGCCACGTGTTCTTCATGCACCTGCGCAAACGCAGCAATGATGATCAAGTCGCCGGCAGAGGCGCGTCGGGCCGCCGAGCCGTTCACAGAGATCATGCCGGTTCCACGTTCACCGCGAATGGCGTAGGTGATGAAGCGCTCACTGTTGTTGATGTTCCAGATGTGAATCTGTTCGTTTTCGGCGATGTTGGCCGCATCCAGCAAGTCTTCGTCGATCGCGCACGATCCTTCGTAGTGCAACTCGCACTGGGTGACAGCGACGCGGTGAATCTTCGACTTGAGCAGTGTGCGAAACATGAGGAGCTCCAAAAATGGCTGGGGCGATTTTGCCTGACTCTCTCAGGCACTCATCTGACAACCGCTTCGCACCGTCGCCGCCTTCAACAATCTCGGCTGACGTGCCCAACACCCACCGGGAGCCCCCCCGCGCGCACCTCATCGCCGCGCCGTCCCCGGTAAGCTGAGAAACAGCTATCGCACAGGAAGGCCTTGGCGGCTTCCTTACCAGAAAAAACATGGAAATCTAAGACCACACACGTCATCTATGCACACTTTGAGGTGGCCCCACGTCACTCCGCTGTCCAGCCAAGATCGCCACAGAAAAACCTGTCATACACGCGTAAGTCATTGATTTCATTTGAAGCGACTGGGCTGCGGAAAACTTGGGCAGTCTGTTCAAAGCGTTGATTTATGGGCCTTGGCGAAGGGTGCGTGAAACTTACCAACAAAGTTATCCACAGAAGTTTTGGGCAACTTAAAAAAGTGCTGGTGAATCAACGGCTTACCTCGTGTTTCATCGAAGACACATGAATTCCTGTGAGCCATGGTGCACTTCTTGGACACCTCATGTCCCCACGTCCGTCGAAAAACCTGTGGGCCCGGACTCCACAGACAAGGCCGGCACCATCACAACCCGATTCCGTCCTGACGCCTTGGCGCGGTACAGTGCCTGGTCGGCTTCATGCACAAGGCTGTCCGCGTCCAAGTGCTTGAGCGCCTTGAATTGGGCCCCACCGATGCTCACAGAGATGCTTGTGGGCAGCTTGCAGCGCTGAAGGCAGTCGATCTCGTGAACCGCCTGGCGCAGGCGTTCTGCGGTGTGGGCCGCAGCAGCAGCCGTGGAATACGGCAGCAAGATCAAAAACTCCTCACCGCCAAGGCGCCCCGCCAGATCTTGCGCACGCAGCTGGCCCTGAACGGCAGATGCAATCTCGCGCAAAACCCGGTCACCACCCGCATGACCGAATTTGTCGTTGAGACCTTTGAAATGGTCCACATCCAGCATCAGAACGCTCAACGGCGCCTGGTTGCGCCGTGCCACCGCCAACTGCTGATTCAGTGCTTCAAGAATGGCGCGTCGGTTGTGCAGTTGGGTGAGCTCATCGCGCATGGCGAGGCGCACGTTGAGCGAATCCGCACGCTCCTTCGTCATGAACACAAAGCCCACCGTCAAGAAAATAAGCACCACCATGCCCAACACGTGTGTCACTGTCTGGATGGGATTGGAATGGTTCACAGCAACACTTTGGTCCAGTCCGACAAAAACGCCCAGCAGCCGCGAAACGAAAATGGCGATCGCGATGAGCATGCCGACAATCACCAGGTATTTCCCACGCCCGACGGTTTCAGTGAGACGTTGAACGACGATCGTCACCAGCAACGTCGACTGTGAGCCCAACAGGACCGCCATGGTGATCAAACGAACCGTTGGGTTGTCAAAAGCGGTGAGCATGGTGGCTGCCGTGGCCACAGGAAGCCAAAACAAGGGCTGCGGCATCTCCCGTTGCTGAAATACCAACATGGCTTGCGTCACCAATGCCAACGCTGCAGACAAGGCGGTGTTGGCCATCACAATCGACAGGAAGTCGCTCACACTCCCGCGCAAGCCAAACAGCACATAGGTCAACGCGTAGAAGCCGAGTCCCGCCGCCCACAGCAACAAGCCCTCCCGCTTTCTCTCGCTCAACGTCACCAGCGTCGCCACCGACACCGCAAGCGCCACGCTGACGGCGACGACCATGAGGTACATCGTGGGGGTGTGCGCGAACATGGGAGCTTCTACATGGCTGGCTTTGCAGTGCACCTATGGTAGCGCAGCCTCCATCCGCGCGCACAGACATGCGCAATCCCTGGCAAGAACCCGCCCCGCCCACAGTCCTAGGCTGAGGATACGATGCCGAAGACCACGGCGTTGCGGCCGCTGTTCTTGGCCCTGTACAGCGCCGTGTCCGCGGCCTTGATCAGCTGCTCGGCCCCCAATCCCTCACCCGGTTGAAGCACCGCGGCACCGCTGCTGATGCTGACATGACCACCGGTCGACCCCGTCTGATGGGGAATCAACAACCGCGTCACCGCCAAGCGGGCCGCCTCGGCCATGTGCCTTGCACCCACGCCATCGGTGTCCGGCAGGACGATGGCGAACTCCTCGCCACCATAGCGAGCCACCAAATCGGCAGGCCTCTGGCAGCTAGCGGCCAAGGCATCGGCAATACGGCGCAGGCATTCGTCTCCAGCCTGGTGCCCATACCTGTCGTTGTAGTCCTTGAAATGGTCAACATCGATGAACACCAGTGACAGCGGTCGTCTGTGCCGTGTCGCCACCGCCAACTGTTCTTGCAGGTATTGGTCAAAAGCGCGACGATTGGCCAAGTCGGTGAGTCCATCTTGCATGGAAATGGCCCACAAGGTGTCGTTCGCCGCCTTCAGCTCCGCTGAAATGTCGATCAGCCGAGCATAGTGACGTGCGTTTTCGCTGAGCAACACGATCAAGAGAAAACACGCAGCCAGCAAGCCGTAGATCCGCCCCATATACCAACCGAGGTCGTAGCGCCCGGTGTTCAGCACCGCGGCGAGTGCGAGGTCGAACAACCACACGCACATCACCACCTGCAGCCAGACGTCCAGCACGCTGTGCGGTCGCTTGCGCCACAGCATCCACAGTGCCGCCAGGCTCAACAACCAAATGCCGGCCAACAGCAGCTTGCCGGTGCGTGTCGTGCGATGCCCGTCCAGCATCGCTGGCAGGAAATCGTGCCCCACGGTGGCAAATGCAGTCCAACCCACCACGGCCAACAAGACAAGCGTCATGGTGGACAGGATGGCGTAGCGCGAAAGGCCCAGCTTGATGGCTCGGGTCGCAGACACGCCGGGGGGCAGGTCCGTGAGCATGGCGTAGGCCATGACGAGCATCGGAAAACCGGCGTGCCAGAACATGTACATGGCCGACGACGTCTGAGGACCAGAGCCCAGGAGCCCCGCAGGCGCGAAAAGGCCAGGGAAGATCAATGCATAGGCTGACGTGATCGCTGCCGTGAAAAGATAGGCCCCCGCAAGCACCAGAAGCCCGAGGGATCTCAATGCCCGAAACTGCCCAAACAGCAGCACGGCGGTGATCAGATCACAGATCACCAGTGCTGTGACATAGATGGGGATGAAGGCGGAAAACGGTGCAAGCGGCGTCCGAGCGTTGGGCAGGGCAACCAGAAAGAAAACCGCCGACACCAACACGGTGGCGCGGGCAAAGTGAATCTCACGACGCCCCGCTGGCTCATTGGAGAAATCCCCCAGCGACTTGTGCGCTTTGGTCGTCTTCATGGTTCGCCAGCGAGACGCGCCTCCAAGCAATGGCGACCCAGTCTACGCCTAGGCTAGGGGTTTGCCAAAGAGTCATTGGCGCATTGAACAGCGACCCGCGCATCCCTGATATTTCTGAACACAGCACGTTTCACCCGTGCACATTCCGCTTGCACGAATCGCCAGCCGGCGCGGCCACTTCTGATGTCAAGGCAAGTAAGGTGCGACGGCGGTGTTGAATGCTGCACTGCGTTGAACATTGGGAAAATGCCCAACCTGAGCCATGCAAACCAAGGCTGCCTCCGGGCAGTTCCGTGCCAGTTGCTGAAAGTGTTCCGGAATGTCTTCATCCAGCTCACCGGTCAAGAGCAAGGTCCTATGCTGCAACGCCTTCAAATGGGCCGATAAGTCGTAATGTCCCATGGCCTCGGCACAGGCCACATAGGCGGCCGTTGGCGTGTTCAACAACATCTCGTGCACCGATGTTGCAGCGGCACGTTCCACGTCCGACAATCCCGCAGGGAACCAGCGCGCCACCATGGTGCTGGCAACTTGCGCCATGCCATCGCGTCTCACCGAACGCGATCTCTCGAGAATTTCATCGCTGGACTGCGGCGTGCGGACCAGCCTCGCACCACAGAGGACAAGGTGCGTCACGCGGTCCGGCGCCATGGCGGTGGCCTGCAGCGCTGTGACTGCCCCCATCGATGTGCCCACCAGCGCGACGCTCCCAAGCCCCAGACCGTCCAGGGCCCTCCAGACCGCCAGCGCCATGGCCGGGAGTGTCGTGGTTCCCGCTGGCCACATTGGGCTGTGCCCGTGGCCGGGGGCATCGATGCGGATGACACGGTGGCCGACCGAGAAGTGGCTGGCTTGAGCAGCCCACAGGCGGCTGTCGGTTCCCAGAGCATGCAGGAAGACCAGGGACGGTGCACCGCGTGGACCTTCGTCAAAACAGAACAACGGTGGTGGTTCGGCCTTCATTCGACTTGCACACCCATCTTCTTGATGACGGGTCCCCAGTAGGCCGCGTCCTCCTGGATCAGCACCGCCAGATCGCGTGTGCCACCACCCACGGGCAACGAACCCAATTGCCGGAGCTGCTCTTTCACCTTGGGGTCGGCCAAAATGGCCGCGAACGCTTGCCGCAGTCTCTCCACGACCTCCCGTGGTGTTCCCTTCGGTGCGGCGACACCCCACCACGTGCTGGCCTTGATCTGGCCCAACCCCAACTCCCTGAGTGTCGGCACCTGCGGAAATTCGCTCAAACGGTCCGATGACCCCACGGCGATGGCCCGAAGCTTGCCGGCCTTGACGTGCTGCAAACCGACACCCGCGCCAGCGAGAATCAGCTGAATCTCGTTGGCAAGCAAGGCCGCGACGGTCGATGGCGAGCCGCGGTAGGGCACATGCAACAAGCCCCAGCCCGCCGCCTGATTGATCAGCTCGGCCGCCAGGTGGGGCGGGGTGCCGGTTCCCGGAGAACCATAGGCCATCCTGCCACCGCTGGCCTTGGCCGCCGCCGTGAACTCCTCGTAGTTCTTGGCGACCAGCTGGGCGTTGATGAACAACACCGCCGGCACATCCACCAAGGCGATCACGGGCTCGAACGCGAGCAGGGGATCAAACCCGAGATCCTTGTAGAGGAACTGGTTGGCGGCGAAGTTGTTGGCCGCACCCAGCAACAGGGTGTAGCCATCGGGCTTGGCCTGCGTCACCTGGCTGGCGGCAATGTTGCCGCCGGCACCGGATCGGTTCTCGATCACCACCGGCTGGCCCAGGCGAGCACGCAAGCCGTCGCTCATCAGCCGCAGCACGTTGTCGCCCGTGCTGCCCGCGGGGTAGGCCACCACGATCTTGATCGGTTTGTCAGGCCATTGCGCCAGCGCGGCCGCAGGCGCCATACACGCCGACAGAGCCATCAGCAGGGATACGAACCGTTTGTTCAACATGGCGTGTCCTTTCATAGATCGATCCGCATGAGATCGTGCGCCAAGCGCAGCGGCCCCTCATAGTTCTGGCGGATGTCCTTGACCACGCTCTCCATGAAATCCGGTCCCACCAACTCGATCGGCATGTGGTTCTTCAGGTAACCCTTGAGCACGGGGTTGGTGGTGTCGAAATGTCCGAAATGGGTGGCAACAACTTGTTTGGCGCCGCTTTCGGCCGCCAGCCGGCCCAGCTCCAACGGGCTGGTGTGGTCATTGGTGCCGATCTGGGTCTTCGCACGGAAGGCCAGCGCCTCTTCGGGGAAGGTGCATTCGTGTATCAACAGATCGCAGTTCTTGGAAAACCGCCGCATGGTGTCGCACGGCTTGGTGTCGCCCGAGAACGCCAGCGACTTGCCCAGCGCCTCCACGCGAAAACCGAAACAGTGCAGGATGTCTGCTTCAATGTGGTCAACGTAGTCAGCCCACACCTTCACGACGCCATCGTCGAAGATCAGACCGGGGCCAAACTCGATCACCTCGGGGCGGATCATCTCCATGGTCTCAGCACGCTGTTTGTAGCGAGCACGGGCGGCGATGTCGAGCTTGAACGCGCCGTTCTCCAGCAGGTGATCAATGAAATCCTTGGTGCCCGGTGGCCCGTATATCTTGGGTTTGGTGGTGCGATTGGCCATCCACGACGCGATCAAAAAATAGGCCGAATCCTCCATGTGATCGAAGTGCAGGTGGCTGATGAAAACGTGATTGACGGTGGCCGGGTCCACGTTGGCGCGCACCATCTGGCGCGTGGCGCCATGGCCGATGTCCAGCAGGTAATGCTGATCTCTGGCACTGACCAGGATGGAGGAATGCCCTCGGTCGGGATCAGCCAATGCGGCGCCGGTGCCCAACATGGTGACGCGGACTTGATCGATGTTCATAGATGCCTCTCGGGTGGGTGGAAGTGGACGCAACGGTACGGCTCCACCCATCGGTCAGGCAAGCTAAAGTTTCACACAGTGAAACCATGTTTAATACCGTCATGGACGTTGCAAAGGTCAAGTCGATCGAGAGCCTCAAGCGTGGCCTGGACGTTCTGGCGTTGATCAGCCAGGGTGAGGGTCTCCAGCTGGGAGAGCTGCACACACGCAGCGGCATTCCCAAGGCGTCCTTGCTGCGGATCCTGCGCACCCTGCAGGAAAGTGGCAGGATCCAGCGCCGCGTCGGCGACGGCGCTTACCTGCCTGTTGCCACAGAGAGGCGATCGAAGCAGCACAAACCCGCGCGGGTAGCGCTGGCGGACCTCTTGCCCAAGACACTGGACACCCTGGCGCAGGCCATTCCATGGCCGTCGGATGTCGCGGTATGCCAGGGCCTGAAAATGAGGGTGATCGACAGCAACCGCGCAGCCTATGGTCCACATTGGCGGCGCACGGTCATTGGCGCGGAGGTGGAGATGATCGGCTCCGCGATGGGACGCGCCTACCTCGCGTTCAGCCGTGTCGACGTGCGCCAGAACCTGCTGCAACAGTTGCTTGGACGTGACGGAGCCAAGGCGCGCAAGCGCGACGCGATCCTGGCCGAGCTGGAGAGCACCCGCGCCCGAGGCTATGGCAGCCGCGACGGCCTGTATCCCGGCCCGGACGCCGACCACGGCAAGCAGCTGTCGGCGATCGCGGTGCCCATCTTGGTTGACGGTGTTGCAATGGCGTGCATCAGCTGCGTGTGGTCCGTCGAAGCGGCGTCAAAGGCAGACATTCTGCAACGGTGCCTCACACACCTGGTGAGGCATGCCGCTTTGCTGGGCAAGAGCTTGGAGACGGGCTGAACCAACGGGGGACTGGACACCCGATCTGGGTTGTGCGTCTCCTGCACAGCCATTACCTCAAGGTGATGGCATGAGAAATTAATATCATTTTGCCGGTATGGATCGGCGCGACACAATGAACTCATGGCAGGCCGCATGCATGTGCTGCGGCTGACCAAACTTTGTGTTCACGCGCCATCCGTGCGCCCTCTGCTGGAGTGCTTATGCATCGTCGTTCTGTCTTGGCGCTCGCCACCACGCTGGCCGGCATGTCCTTGTCGGTCGGTGCGCTGGCACAGGCCTATCCGTCCAGGCCGCTGCGCATCGTCGTCCCGGCCACCGCAGGCAGCGGCGACGTGTTCGCGCGGGCGATTGCACAACGCTTGCAGGTGGCGTTGGGGCAGCCCGTCATCGTGGAGCAAAAGCCAGGGGCCGGCACCAACATCGGCAACGACCACGTGGCCAAGGCCGCGCCCGATGGTTACACCATGCTCATCAATGGCTTGCCCCTGGTCACGAACAACGCGCTCTACGCCAACCTGCCTTACAACACCGCACGCGACCTGATACCGGTCATCGAAGTGGCCGAGATCGCCAACGTGATCACGGCCCACCCCAGTCTGCCGGCCAATTCGCTCAAGGAACTGGTGGCGATGGCCAAGGCCGAGCCAGGCAAGCTCAACTACGGCACACCTGGCGCCGGCAGCTCGGGCCACCTGTCCGCCGAATTGCTGGCCGTGAAATCAGGGGCCAAGTTCACCCACATTCCCTACCAGGGGAACGCTCAGGCCACCAACGACCACCTCAGTGGCGTGCTGCAGGTGGGCTTCGTCAACCTGCCCGTGGGCCTGCAATTCGTCAAGGCCAATCGACTGAAACCCCTGGCGGTGACCGGTGCCCGGCGCTCGCCCCTGTTGCCCGACGTACCGACGGTGGCCGAGGCCCTGGGCATGCCCGACTACGAACTGTCGGGCTGGTTCGGCATCCTGGTCCCAGCCAAGACACCCCCCGACATCGTGGCGCGACTCAACACCGAGATCGGCAACGTCCTGAAAGACCCGTCCTTTGTCGACGTCGTGAAAGCTGCGGGCGGTGATGTGCTCGGCGGCAGCAGCGCTCAGTTCGATGCCCGCATGAAAAAAGACACAGAGCGGCTGGGCGAGGTGATCCGCGTGTCGGGCGCGAAGGCGCAATAGGGCTCGGGCAACAGCACCACCAACCAGGCCCGCCACCTCGGCGGTGGCGGGCTTTGGCCTGAGTTTCACCCGATCGCAGTTCAGTGGTGACTCAACAGCGTGCCAAACCCCTGCAACTTGTCGGTGATGCCCACGGCGCGCAGGGCGTGCCAGTAGGTCGCCGTGTTGATGGCGATGACCGGCTTGTCCAGAAACAGCTCAGCCGCGGCCGCCATGCGCACCATGGACATGTTCGTGCCCACCTGCACGATGGCATCAACATCATCACCGTCGAGCTGCCGCAGGGCCGCACGTGCCTGGGCGTCGGTGGTGTGCGCGATCTGCACCGGGCTGGGGCGCTGAAGGCACACATCGCGCACGACGGTGAAGCCGCAGTCTTCGTAGAAGCGGCGCACCTGGGCATTGGCCACCGGGAAATAGGGTGACAGGAAGGCAATGCGCTTGACCCGGTATTGGTTGAGCGCGGCCTCGGTGGCGAACGAACCACAGGACACGCCCACACCAGACCGATCCTCCATCATCTTGCGGTAAGCCTCGGCACCCGATCGGCCGTTCCAGAACGTGGTGGCCGACATGCCCATCACCAGGTACTGCACCTCGCAGCTCTTGAGCACATTCGCCGCCGCCAGGGTGTTGTCCTTGATCGCGCCGACCAGGCGCAGAAAGTCGGCGTCGGAATTGACCGCCATGTCGGGGATGACGATGCGGCTGTAATGGTTGGTCACGCCCACGGGGCGCATATCGTCGAAATCGGGTTGCACAACAGTGTTCGTCGACGGGCCGAGCGCCCCGAACTTCATGCGGTAACCAAGGTGGTCCATGGTGGTCAAACTCCTGATTTGGATGTCACTCGATGCTGGCTGCCCGGGCCAGGGCGTCGAACATCGAGGTCTTGTGCAGGTAGGCACGCATGGCCTTGGGATCGGCGGCAATGGCGCGCAACTCGTCGTGGGTCCGACCCCGCACGATCGGATCGCGTTCCTCGATCAGCTTCTTGTTGCGCTGCGTGTCGGCGTTCACGTATTCGATGGCCACCGTGCGGCGCTGGCGTTCGTAACGGTCCAGCAGAGCATCGTTGGCGCCGAGTTGAATCACCTGGATCAGCTTTTCGCAGAGATTGAAAGCGTCTTGTACGCCGCCGTTCATGCCCATGCCGCCCAATGGGTTGTTGATGTGCGCGGCGTCGCCCGCCAGCAGCACCCGCCCGTGGCGAAAGCGCTGCGCGATGCGTTGGTGTACTTTGTAGAGCGTGCGGTGCACCACCTTGTAGGGCTGATGCCGAGGTTGCAGCTGCTGCAAGCGCTGTTCGATCGAAGTATCGGTCATCACCGACTCATCGGTCTCCTCGGGACGGGTCGGAAACAGCACGCGCCACAGCGTGGGCACCCGCAGCAGCACACACCACTCGTCGGGGTCCGACACGTAGTTCACATACGACAGGCGGGGCAAGTGGTCGGCAAACTCGAAATCGGTCGAAACGACCAGGAAACGCTCGGGGTAGGTGAAGCCATCGAAGGCGATGCCGCTGTGCTGGCGCACCGCGCTCCAGGCACCGTCGGCACCCACCAAGTAGTCGCCACGCAGCGTCTTGACCTCGCCCTGCGCCTGCACGCGCACGCTCACCGCGTCGGCCGTCTGGGTCACCTGGTCCACGGTGCTGCCGAACAACACCTCGGCATGGGGCAGCGCCAGCAGCCTTTCGAGGAGCAGGCGCGACAGTTTCCACTGTTCGCACTGGAGGCGATAGGGGTGGCGGGTGTCGTTGCGCAGGACATCCATGTCGAACTCGGCCACCAGCCCCGTCTGGCGGTCGCGCTGCTGGGTGTGGCGCGCCACGAGGCCTTGCGCGATCAACTGCTGCGTCAGGCCCTCGAACTGCTCCAGCATGTCCAGCGTGGGCGGATGGAAGGTGGATGCGCGCAGGTCTTCGGCAAGGCCCGCGTTGCGTTCAAGCACGGTGACCGCGATACCGGCGCGCGCCAGGGCCAAGGCGCTGACCAGGCCAACCGGGCCGGCGCCCGCAATGAGTACGTGGGGTGTTGTCATGGGTGGTGAAAGCGTACGGAGTCTGGGAAAGACCCCATGATGTCCCAGCGGACCGCTGGCTTCAAGCACGGCCCGGAGCCGGTATATGCCAAACGGTATGGCACCATGCGACCATCTGAAATCCACAGAGAACTTGTCCGTCAACCAGGCCCCTCGGAACCGGTCAACCGGGAACGTTGGGGCACCCGACCCACCCAGGCGCGAAAAAACACGGTTCATTGGCGAATGACCATGCCAAAACAATGCAAAGATTGAGGCTGGGTTCACGATCGGCCTTCGCCAGCCAGGAGGCCGTCCAGACGCCGGCCTTCCGCAGCCATCCCCAGACGGCTTGCGCACAAGCGTTGGCGTTGAGACGGCCATTCCCGGATAGCCCCACCTGTTTTGCAGCATGACCATCACCAGAGACACCTATTCCCGGCTGACGGCGCTCCTCGTGGACGACCACGCCATCCAGCGGCAGCAGCTGCGGTGGCATCTCGCCCAATTGGGCATCGACCGGATCGATCAGGCCGGGACCGCACAGGAGGCCTTGAACCAGATCACGCGCCGCAGCTACGACCTGGTGCTGTGCGACTACAACCTGGACACCAATGCGCGGGGCATCGTGAGCAATGGACAGCAGTTGCTGGAACACATCCGCACCCTGGGCGTGATGGGACCCAACACCATCTTTGTCATGGTGTCGGGCAACAACAACTACAAGGACATCGCCGCGACCGTCGAGCAGAAGCCCGATGCCTACCTGGTCAAGCCCATCACAACCAAGGCGCTGGAGGAACGGCTGCAACGGCTCATTGAGCGCCAGATGGCCCTGTCGGCCATCACGTCCCGGCAGCGCGCTGGCGATCACAACGGTGCCGTCGCGGCGGCAGGCCAGGTGATGGCGGCACACCCCGAATACACGCTGCCCGCCATGCAGATGAAAGGCGGCAGCCAACTGGAGCTGGCGGCATTTGACGACGCATTGGTGACCTTCGAACAAGCCATTGCCATCAGCGCCAAGTTGGACTGGGCGCAATACGGCAAGGCCCGCGCACTCAAGGGGCTCAGGCGCACGGACGACGCCCGCCTCGTGCTCAAGGAGCTGGTGGCGCGCAACAGCCTCTACACCTCGGCGTATGAAATGCTGGCAGCGATGGCGGAAGAAGAGGGCAACGATGCGGAAGCGATGGCGGTCCTGCAGCGATCCATCGACGAGTTGCCCAGCCCACGCCGTTCGCGCGCGCTGGCCGACGCGGCCTACCGCGCCGGGGACGTGACCACCGCCCGCCGCCACTACGAGACCGTGATGAAGGCCACCAAGGGCACCTTTGTCGCCCGCGGGTCCGACGTCTTGATGCTCGCCCAATCGGCCGTCGACCTGGGCGACCACAAGGAAGCCTTGAAGCTGGTTCAGGACAACATGAAGATGCTGGGCCAGGACGCCGCGATGGAAGGTGTGGCCTTCTCGCTGCAAGCCCAGGCCTACAGCGCCACCGGCGACATGGCATCGGCCAAACAGGCGGCAGCAAGCGCCAAGACACGGGCCTTCAGCCCGACCACCAGCCTCAATACCATGCTGATGGCCAAGGGCCTGCTGGCGGTGGGGGACAGCAGCGGCCTCGACGTGCTGAAAGAGGTGGTCAAGGGCGACCACGAAAACGCCAAGATGCTGAACTTCGCCCGCAAGGTGCTCAAGGACACAGGAAATGAAGCCCAGACCGACGCCATCGTGGACGCGGTGGCCAGCACCGTGCGCACGACCATCGAAGAATCACAAAAGCTGCGTCGCTCGGGTGACTTCATGCAGGCCAAGCACATGGTCGACCGGGCCTTGACCGAAATGCCGCACAACACCGGCGTCCTGATCGAGGCCGCGCAGGTCTATCTGCTCGCGCTCGCGCGCCAGGAACGCAAGGACAGCCAGATGGTGGGTGCGGTGAGCGGATTCCTGGACAAGCTTGAAGAGCTCCTGCCAGGAAGCGACCGCGTGACGGCGCAACGTGCCTATTTCCGCCGGGTCCTGAGCTCGGCCAAGCCATAAGGGAGACCGCGAGCGTGCGCCAAGATCTGTTTGCTGCGGTCGCCCACGATCTCAAGAACGAGCTCGGCTGGCTGGAGAGTGCGCTGGAGCGCTCCTTGACCGAGCCGCCGTCAGCCCATGTCGAGCTCCAGCAGATGCACCAGCAATGTGTCAGGCTGCGCCGCCGCCTGGTGGAATTCCTGACCCTCTACGGACACGAAAAGGGCAGCGTCCAGGCCCTGGCCGAGGCCTGCGCGTTGAAGGGCTTCCTGCAGGAGGTCGCGGCCGAGTCAGGACATGGAAAAACCACTGTGGCGCTGGCGGCCGCACCCGCTTTCTGGGTGCTGGATGAGCGGCTGGTGAGTCTGGCCCTCGGCGCGGCGCTGGACAACGCCAGCAAATTCGCCCGCGACGAGGTGCGCCTGGGCGCGCAGCTGCGTGACGGTCACCTGGTGCTGTTTGTCGAAGACGATGGACCGGGCCTGGGTTCGGGCGAAACACCCGAGGGCACCGGCCTGGGCACGGAAGTGGCGCGCATGGTGGCGGCGGCACACGCCGGCCCTGGCCAGCAGGGTGACGTGCGTCTGTTCAACCGCCTCGAAGGGGGTTGCCGCTTCGAGCTGGTGTTGCCGCCCTGACCGCATCGGGGGGCGACCGTTTGCCGGTCAACGCCGCGAGGGCTTCTTCCTCGTCGTCCGCGAGGCCGGCTTGTTGGGCTCGGTCGACGCAAAACCGCCCGCGACCTCCAACAGCAAGGAGCGGATCCAGAGAATTGCCGGGTCGCGGTCCTGGTACTTGTGCCACTGCAGCCGCTCCACGAACCTTGGGATGGCCACGGGACAAGCCACGACACACAAGGCGTGGCGCTGCGCCATCTGCCGCGCCAGACGGGTGGGCAGGGTGGCCACCCGCTGGGTCCCCGACAGCAGTTCCGGCACCAGGGTGAAGTTGGGCGCGATGACTTCCTGCCGGCGCTCGCGCCGGGAAATCGACAGCAACCGGGCGTCGTAGGTCAGCCGGCGGCCACCGCCCCACTCCACGCCCACGTGGGCTGCAGCGAAATACTGGTCCACCGACATCACCCCATCCGCCAGCGGATGATCCCGGGACAACACGCACGAGAAACCGTCCTCGAACAAGGGCTCGAACGGGTGGCCGGGCACGGTCGCGAACTCGGGGGCGATGAGCAGCTCCACCTCGCCGCTGTCGAGGTGTTCGGGCGTCTGGGGGCTGATGGCGCGAAGGTCGAACTGCATCAGTGGCGCCAGCGTTTCAGCCCGGCGCACCACCTCGGACAACAGCACGCTGATGACGTAGTCCGACGACTCGATCGTCACCCGTCGCGACGACGATGCCGGGTCAAAACTGGGCTGGATGCGGGTGATGGTCTGGATCTGCAACAACACATCGCGCACCGGCTTGACCAGTTCCTGCGCCAGCGGGGTCGGCACATAGGTCTTGCCCACCTGCACCAGCAGCTCGTCCGCGAAATAGTCGCGCAGCCGCCCCAGCGCCAGGCTGGTGGCCGGTTGGCTCAGGAACAGCTTCTCGGCACTGCGACTCACGCTGCGCGTGGACAGCAACGCATCGAGAGCGACCAACAGGTTGAGATCCAGTTTGTTGAAGCGCATGGCTCTTTGGTATTTACCGTGCAAATGTACCGAATTTAAACAATGAATTTGCCATATGTCACGCGGGATTCGATCATTCGCCTCAAGCAAAGCCCGCCAGCCGGCGCAGGCACAGATCGGAGACAAGACATGGAATGGGACGTTGTTGTTGTGGGCGCGGGCCCTTCGGGCCTGGTGATGGCTGCGGAGCTGGCCGCCGCCGGGGTTCGAACCCTGATCATTGAACGCCGGACCGCGGGCGTGCAGTCGCGGGCCGGCACGCTGCTGCCCAGGGTGCTCGAACTCTTCGACGCCCGTGGCATCGCCGACCGCTTCATCCGCAAGACGCGGGAGATCGTGGACTACCCGTTTCGCGCCTCCCACATCTGGGCGGGCTTTCATCCTATCGAATGGCGGCACCTGGAAACACGCTTCGGCTTCACACTCGGCCTGCCGCAGAACATGACCGAAGAGCTCCTGCGTGACTGGGCGCTGGAATGTGGTGCCCAGATCCGCTGGGGCTGGGAGCTGCAGACCCTCAGCCAGGACGCGCAAGGTGTCGCCCTGGAAGTGATCGACGCGTCCGGCCAGCGTGTGACGCTGAAGTCCCGCTACCTGGTGGGCGCGGACGGCGGGCGCAGCGTCGTGCGCACCCAGCTCAACATGCCGTTCGAAGGCCGTCCAGGCAGCTTCAGGGGCATCGTGATCGACGCCGAGCTCCAGGCGCCGTGGCCGGGCGGGCGCATCAACGTCGACAACGAGATGGGCTGGGTCCGAGGCTATGCCTTTGGCAAAGGGGTGACCCGCTTCAACATCGTGCACCGGGATCGCAGGCATGCGCCGAAAGAAGAACCGGTGACCCTGGAGGAAGCGCTGCAATGCATCCGCGACGTGCACGGCACCGACTACGGCATCCAAGGCTTCCGCTGGGCCTCCCGCTTCGACGATCAGATGCGCGCTGTGCCCAAGTTGCGCGAGCGGCGGGTGTTCCTGGTCGGGGAGTCGGCGCGCATCCACTACCCGGCCAGCGGCGTGGGCATGAATTTCTGCCTGCAGGATGCCTTCAACCTGGGTTGGAAGCTGGCCAACGTGGTGAACGGCCTGGCCACCGATGCCAGCCTGGACACCTACGAGGCGGAGCGCCTGCCGGTGATGCGCGAGCTGCTGGACAGCGTCCTGGCGCAATGCACGATCCAGTTCAACTTCGACTCGGCCGGTGTCGCGCTCAAACGGCGGATGGCGTCGGATCTCATCCCGCTGCCGGATGTGCAGCGCAAGCTGGTGCTGGAACTGTGCGGCCTGAGCACCCCCTACCCGAAAGCGGCTGGCGACCACGCGCTGGTGGGGCTGCGTGTGCCGGACTTTGACATGCTGACGCTGGACGGCCAATCGGTGCGTGTGTTTGAGTTGCTGCGTCAGCGGCGCTTCGTGCTGCTCGACCTCGACGGCGGTGGAACGTCCTTCAACCAACTCGATGGGCTGGAGCTGCCCATCACCACCCTGCGTGTCGCGGTCGCCCGACGGCCCCAGGCGCTCCTGGGCGTGAAGGGCTTGCTGGTGCGCCCCGATGGCTACGTCGCATGGGCCAGCGACCAGGCCGACGCCGCGCACGAGGCCGTGGCACGGCTGCAGCCGTGGTTCACACGGTGACGCCATGAGCGAACAGATGCAACTCCTCAAGGGCGGCTGGGTCCTGAGCATGGACCCGGCCATCGGCGATCTGCGCCAAGGCGACGTGTTGATCGCTGGCGAACGCATCCTGGCCGTGGACGCGCACATCGACGCCCCGGATGCCCACACCATGGACGCACGCGACCTGATCGTGCTGCCGGGTTTTGTCGACACCCACCGCCACACCTGGCAGACCTGTGTGCGGCACCGCTACGCGGACATCGACCCCCAGATCTATTTCGCCGAGATGTTGGGGCGCAAGGGTGCCGCCTACCGGCCCCATGATGTGTACGTCGGCACCCTCCTGGGTGCGGTCTCCGCCCTGGACAGCGGCATCACGACGATGCTCGATTGGTCGCATGTGCAAAACAGCCCGGAACACGCCGACGCCGCCATCCTTGGGCTGCGGGATGCAGGCATCCGGGGCGTGTTCGCCCATGGCTGGCCGCTGCGGGACGCCGCGGCCTGGATGTTCGACAGCCAGTTGGAACACCCTCAAGACATCCGACGGCTGCGCACGCAGTATTTTTCTTCTGACGATCAACTGCTGACCTTGGCCATGGCCGCGCGTGGCCCCGAAATGGCCACGCGAGACGTCTGGATGGCGGATCTGCGGCTGGCGCGTGAACTGGGCTTGCGCTCGTCCATTCACATGGGCGCCTATGCCCGCAACGGCTCGGTGCGCGCCATCGCCCAGATGCAGGAAGCCGGCGTGTTGGGTGAAGACCTGACCTTTGTCCACTGCTGCCACTGCGGCACCGACGAAATCGCCATGATGGCCGACGCCGGTGTCAGCGCCTCGCTGGGCGTGCACTGCGAACTGAACGCGCAGGGCATCGGCGACATCCCGTTTGACCGCCTGCTCGCGGCGGGCATCCGGCCCAGCCTCAGCGGCGACACCGAGACGAAATGCGCCGGAGACATGTTCACCCAGATGCGCCACGCGTTTGCCTATTACCGGTCCTGGATGGGGGGCGGCCATTCCCACGTCAAGAATGCACCGGCCACCCTGTCCATGCGCGACGTGTTGGAATTCGCTACGCTGGCCGGTGCCCGCGCCACGGGTCTGGCGCACAAGGTGGGCTCGCTGACACCGGGCAAACAGGCGGACATCGTGATGCTGCGCACCCAGGACCTGAACCTCACGCCCGTGTCGGACGCCGTTGGCGCGGTGGTGCTGGCGGCCCATCCGGGCAATGTGGACACCGTCTTCGTGGCAGGGAAGGCCGTCAAGCGCGGAGGGGCGATGGTGAACCTCGATATCGATCGTCTCCGGAGCCAGGCCATGGCATCGCAGGCCTACGTGTTGGAGTTGCCATGAGCGGCGCGCCGATGAACTGTCCACTGGACCCGCAGCTCGCCGCCGTGGTGGCCGCCATGCGCGCGAACCACGCGCCGCCCCCCTTCTCGGGCACGGCGACCGAGGCGCGGGCCCGCATGGCACGCGCGGTCGGCCACGCGCGGGAGCGGTTTCCATTGATTGCCGTGGCCTCGGTGGAAGACGCCATCGCCGAACACGGGGGCCAACGCGTGCCTGTGCGGATCTACCGTCCCCACCACACTCAGGGCACCCTGCCCACTGTGTTGTTTTTCCATGGCGGTGGCTTCGTGCTGGGCAGTGTGGAGCTGATGGACGACATCGCACGCAAGCTGTGCCGCGATCTCGCGGCGGTGCTGGTCTCGGTCGACTACCGGCTGGCACCGGAACACCCCTTCCCCGCGGCCCACGACGATGCCCTGGTCGCCACCCATTGGGCCATCCGCAACGTCGCCGCGCTGGGCGGCGATGCGCATCGCATCGCCATCGCCGGCGAAAGCGCGGGCGGCAACCTGGCGGCATGCACCGTGCTGGCCTTGCACGAGCAGGGCATGCACCTGGCCGCCCAGCTGCTGGTCGTGCCGGGGGTGGACATGGCCCGCGACACGGCGCGCATCGAAGCGAACGGCCGCGACTACCCCATGCTCACGCCCGCCGACCTGCGCGACATCGCACGGCTCTACATGGGCGACGCCACCGAGGCCGCGGCGGCGTGCCCACCATCGCCCCTGCATGCGCCTCGGCTGCGGGGCCTGCCCCCCACGGTCATCGCGCTGGCGGGCCACGACCCGCTGCATCAGGAGGGCCTGGCCTATGCACGAAGACTGGAAGCGGCGGACGTACCCGTGACGCTGCTGCGCTTCGACGACATGTTCCACCCCTTCTTTGGCTTCTTCGAGCTGTCCCGTGCGGCCGGCTTGGCCAACGATGCGATTTGCCAGACGTTCTCGACCTTGATTCACACCCCCCGCTGTTCGGACAAATCCAGGAGACACACATGAACACACCCCGCTTCCACATCAGCCGCAGGCGAACCCTCGGCGCACTCGCCGCCAGCTTGGCGTGCACGGCCCTACCAGCCCTCGCCCAGTCGGACTTCCCATCCAAGCCCATCCGTTTTGTCGTGCCCTTTGCCGCCGGCGGCGCGCTGGACTACGTCGCGCGCACCCTGGGTTCGGAGATCACCCGCCAGACCAAGGCCCAGGTGATCGTGGACAACAAGCCAGGCGCATCGGGCATCATTGCGGCGGAAAACGTGAAGACGGCGCCCGCGGACGGGTACACCGTGCTCATCACCAACATGGACTCCCACGTCAACAACGTCGGCCTGTTCAAAACCCTGCCGTACGACCCCATCCGCGACTTCCAGCCACTGGGCATGCTGGCCGCGGCGGCCGCCATCCTGGTGAGCCCGGGCAACGTGCCGGCCAACACGCTTGGTGAGTTCATCGCCTACGCTCGGGCGGAAAAGAACGGCGTCAGCTTCGGCACCTGGGGCCACGGCACCTATTCGCACCTGGCCAGCGCCAGCCTTGGGCGGAGCGCGAAGATTCAGGTCAATGCCATCCCGTACAAGGGCGAGACGCCCGTGCTGCAGGATCTGCTGGGGAACAACCTCAACTCGGCCATGGCCAGTGTGCTGGTGGCCAAGGCGCAGACGGAAAAGGGCAGCCTGAAGGCCTACGCCGTCAATGGCGAGAAGCGCCTGGCCTTGATGCCCAACGTGCCCACCTTCAAGGAGCTGGGCTACAACGATCCGGTGCTCAACCTGCGGCCCTGGTTTGCCGCTTACGCACCGGCCGGCACGCCCAAGCCCGTGGCCGAACGCCTCAATACCCTGTTGCGCAATGCCCTGAACGAGCCCGGTGTCTTCAAGGCCCTGAGCGAAAAAGGTTTCGAGCCCATCGGCAGCGGCACCGCCGAACACCAGAAGGAACTCGCCGTGCAGATCCAGGCCTTCACCCAAGTGATGCGCGACGTCGGCATCAAGCCGGAATGACCCCCATGGAACGGACCGACATGCCAGAGATGGCCCACGCGGCGGCGCCCTGCCGAAGGCACGGCGCCATCGGGGTGCATTCCATCGATCGTTTTGTGTTCTCGGTGCCGGACATCGACCGCGCCGAACACTTCTACCGCGCGTTTGGCCTGGACGTGAAGCGTGTCGGCCAGCGGCTGGAACTGTTCACCTTCGGGCACCCGCACTGCTGGGGTCACGTCCACCAGGACGGCGAACACAAGCGGCTGCAGTACCTGCGCATGGGAGTCTACGCCGAGGACTGGGCCACATTGCTCGCGCGCGTCGACAGCGTTGGCGCTGGCGCGCCCGCCCATCCCAGGGGCGATGGCGACGGACTGTGGGCACGTTGCCCGGACGGGTTGCTGGTTCAGTTGGTGGTCGCGCCCAAGGTCTCGCCCAGCGTGAAGTCGCCGAAGCGGCCCGAGTTGCCCTTACCGCCGGGCGTGGGCGCCGCACCGGCGCGCAGCCAGGTGTCCCCAGTGCGGCCTCGGCACCTGTCGCATGTGCTGCTGTTCACGCCGGACGTTCCGGCGCAGATCGCTTTCATGACCTCGGTGCTGGGCCTGCGCCTGTCGGACCGCTCTGGCGACCTCATCGCCTTCCTGCACGGTGCCCACGGCAGCGACCACCACCTCGTCGCACTGGCCCGGTCGGGTGCGCCCGGCCTGCACCACACCAGCTGGGACGTGGCCAGCGTGGACGAGGTCGGTGGCGGCGGGGAACAGATGCGCGCCGCGGGTTATGCCGATGGCTGGGGCGTGGGACGGCATGTGCTGGGGTCCAACTATTTCCAGTACGTGCGCGACCCCTGGGGCAGCTACGCCGAGTATTCCTTCGACATCGACTTTGTCCCCCACGACGTCGACTGGCAGGCCGGAGACCATGCGCCGGAAGACGCGTTGTATGTCTGGGGCCCAGCCGTTCCCGCCGATTTCACGACCAACTTCGAGCATTCCGCTTGACAAGCACTTTGGAGATTTTCCGATGAGATTCCTTGCATTCCTCGACAAGAACGGCCAACCCGCCCTGGGCGTCCGATTGGGAGACGAGGTGGTGGACGTCACCGCCCTGGGCCAGCCCGCCACACTGGACGAACTGCTGGCCCGGGGCCCACAGGCGCTGCGGTCGGCACATGCTGTGGCCGAGGGTGCCACGGCACGCCTGCCGCTGGCCTCGCTGCGCCTGCTGCCCCCGGTCCGCAACCCGTCCAAGGCATTCGCCATCGGCCTGAACTACGTTGATCACGCAGCGGAAAGCCAGTTCGACCTGCCCAAGCACCCCGTCATCTTCCAACGGTTTCCTTCGTCCTGGGTGGCCCATGGCGAAGCCTTGATCCGCCCCCGCGTGTCCGAGCGCTTCGACTACGAAGCCGAACTGGTGGCGGTCATCGGCAAGGCCGGGAAATACATCCCCAAGGAGCGCGCGCTGGAACACGTGGCCGGCTATTCCGTCTTCAACGACGGCTCCCTGCGTGACTACCAGACACGTTCCGGCCAGTGGCTGTGGGGCAAGAACTTCGACCGCAGCGGCGGCTTTGGTCCCGAGTTCGTGAGCGCGGACGAGTTGCCGCCCGGCGCGGTCGGACTCAACATCCAGTGCCGACTCAACGGTCAGGTGATGCAGAACGCGAACACACGGGACATGATCTTTGACGTCGCCACCCTGGTCAGCGCCTGTTCGGAAGGCATGGAGCTGCAGCCCGGCGACATCATCATCACCGGCACCCCGTCGGGAGTGGGCCTGGCGCGCAACCCCCAGGTCTGGATGAAGCCGGGCGATACCTGCGACATCGAGGTGGAACGGGTCGGCGTGTTGTCCAATCACATTGAGGCGGAGTAGGCCATGGACCGCTTGCCCCCATTGCCAGAGGCGTGCTGGAACGAGGCGCAACGCGGCTATGCGCGGGAAATCATTGACGGCCCACGCGGCGCCCTTCTATCGCCCTTCGTGCCCTTGATGCGCAGTCCGGAGCTGATGGCGCATGCGAGCCGGATGGGGGAGTACCTGCGCTACCGCAGCGCGCTGCCACCGCGCCTGTCCGAACTCGCCATCCTCGTCACCGCACACCAGTGGGGACAGGCGGTCGAGTGGGCCATCCACGCGCCGATCGCCGCCCGCGCCGGCGTGGCGGACAGCACCATCCAGGCGATCGCCGCGGGCATCTCCCCCGAAGGCTTGCCGGCGGACGAGGCCAGTGTCTACGCCTTGTCCATGGAGCTGCACCAACAACACGGGGTCAGCGATCCGACCTGGCAAGCCGCCATCGGCTTGTTGGGCGAGCGGGGGGTGGTCGACCTCATCGGCATCAACGGCTACTACACGTTTCTCTCGATGGTGATGAACGCGGCACGGACACCGGTTCCTGGTATGAAGGCCACCGAGTCTTAGCAATCATGGACGGTGACGACGCCTCTGAAAAATAGGCCCTCCGACCATCGATCCGCCGGCGGTGACGAATGTCGACCTTCAGTGGCGCGGGCCGCGGCATGCGCTCATGCTGATGCGGATGTGTTCCATGCTGCTTGTTCGTTCCAGGGGTGCAGGCGCTGAAGCAGGTCCTCCCCCAAGCCGTCCGCCGACGGGAACAGGCGGTGGGCGCGCTCTTGTTCAAAAAGGCCGGCCGGGGTGTGAACTCGGCACAGGCTCCATCACGATCTGTGCCTTCTTGCCCCAGGTCTGCCTTCTGCTGCTGGCGCAGGCGCCCCAGGCCCAGGCCCATGTGATCATCGAAGTGGGTGTCGGTGTCGACCTGGTCGATCAGCTGCGCGAGCGGCATCTTGACCTCGTCCTGGGCCTGCCGCCGGACTGCGCGAGGCGAGCCCCGCCGCCTTGACCTCGCGCCGGGAGCCGGGCGGACCTCCCGAGGCGGGGGCTACCTGTCCCCAGTGGCCCGCCGGCTGATGGCCATCCTGCGGCAGCAGGTGCCGGCCCTGCTCGCCGGCGGGCTCGACTGTCGGCGCAAGGCTCGGGACGGACAGGTCGGCCGCCCGCCTGACACCTCGTCGACCCGGTCCATCGTCTCTTTCATGGGCGAAACCTTGATTCGATGGGTGTTTACGAGGATTGGCGAAGCCACGGCTGTTCGACTATCGTCGCCCCTGTTTGGGACGTCATGGCGCCTCGCCGCCGCCCAGCACAACAAGCTTTGAGCCTTTGTCCATACAGACGGTGCACAACCACCTGGCAAACACTTCAACTGCGAGACATCGGGTGCGCTTACTTTTCCAACGCCTTGTATCCGCCCCACAAGCCAAGCACACCCGCAACCCCGCCAAGCGTGTCATCCCCATCGCCGTCCTGCCCTTGTTGCTGGCCGCGGTGTTGCCCATCCTCGCGGCCCTCTACCTGGCGGACAGGCAGACCCGCCAGGACGAAATCGCCTACCTTGAAACACTCGCCGACGAAACGCTGCGCCGCGGCATCAACTCGCGCATGCAGCTGGTGCAGGCCCTCGAGGCGATGAAACGGGAGCCGAGCACCCCCTGCTCCCCGGCCAACCTCGAACGCATGCGCCAGATCAGCGCGGTGTCGCTGCACCTGCGGGGCATGGGGGTCATCCAGGATGGCCAGCTGCGCTGCTCCACGTTGTCGGCGTCCCCCCGACCCGAGGCCATCGACGGCAAACGCTTCGTGACGGCAACGGGCATCGAGGCCTGGACCGACGCGCGCCTGCCCTTCGCGCCCGAACAGCCCTTCAACATCTACGCGCGCCATGGGTACGCCACCATCATCCACCCGGAAGTCATCCTCGACATCCCGAGGAAAAGCCCCGACATTGTGATCGGCCTGGTGATCAGCAACCCCAAGACAGTCACCCGGGAACGGGGCAAGGTGCTGCCGGCATGGCTGGAGCGGTACACGCCCCACCAATCCGCCGTCATCGACGATGGCACGCACCTGGTCGTCTTCAAGGCGTCCAAGGAGCACAACATCGCGGGGGTGGCCGCCAGCCTGAAATCCGGCATCCACCGCAGCGTCTGGCGAACGGCGTTGTTCCTGGTACCCATCGGCCTCTTCGGCAGTGCCCTGTTTGGCTACGCCGTGGTCGTGCTGACCCGATGGGGGCTCTCCGTGCCCGCGCAGTTGCGCGAGGCCTTGAAGCGCCACGACATGTACGTCCGTTACCAACCCATTGTCGACATGCGGACCGGCCGCTGGATCGGCGCCGAGGCCTTGCTGCGCTGGCAGAAGCCGGACGGCACCCACGTTCCGCCCGACGAATTCATCGCCAGCGCCGAGAAGGTCGGCCTCATCCAGGACGTGACGCGCTACGTCACCGACATCGTGCTGCGCGACCTGCCCACGCTGCTCAAGATCCAGCCCGGCTTTCACGTCAGCATCAATTTCTCGGCACTTGACATGCAAGAGGGCGGCCCCATCGACTACCTGAGGGAACGGCTCCATCGGCTGCAGATACCGCCTGAAACCCTGATCGTGGAACTGACCGAACGCGGCCTGTTCGACATGGCACAGACGCAGCCCCTGCTCGAGGCGGTCCAGGCCATGGGCGTGCGGGTCGCCATCGACGACTTTGGCACCGGCTATTCCAGCCTGTCCGTGCTGGAGTCGTGCAAGCTGGACATCATCAAGATCGACAAACTGTTCGTGGCCGCCATCGGCACGCAGGCCGCCAACAGCCCGGTCACCACCCACATCATTTCCATGGCGCAGAAACTGGGCATCGAACTGGTGGCCGAAGGCGTGGAAACCCAGGCCCAGGCGGACTTCCTGCGCGACAGCGGCGTGCAGTACGCCCAAGGCTGGCTGTACGCCAGGCCCATGGCCATCGAGGAACTGCGCTTCAAGCTCAGGCCCATGCCCATCTGAGAGCGCAGGCGGCGCTCATCGGCCCACGAAAGTGGGCTGGCGCTTCTCCAGGAAAGCCGAACAGCCCTCGTGTGCGTCCTCGGTCTCCAGCACCAGGCTGATGGTGGCCATCTCATGAGCCAGCGCGGCGCTCAGGGGCATGTCGGCGCCGTGCAGCATGCTGCTCTTGAGCAGGCGCAGCGCCCAGGGGGACTTGTCGGCGATACGTTGCGCCAACGCCATCGCATCGCCCATGAGTTGAGCGCGAGGCACTGCGCGGTTGACCAGACCGAGTTGCACAGCCTCGGCGGCCGACACGAAGTCGCCTGTGAACATCAGCATCTTCGCCTGGCACAGCGGAATCTGGCGCATCAGGCGTTGCGAGCCACCGCCGCCCGGGAACAGGCCGATCTTGATCTCCGGCAAGACCAGTTGGGCGTCATCGGCCATGAGGCGGATGTCGGTGGTCAGCAGGAACTCGGCGCCGCCCCCGAGTGCCCAGCCGTTGACGGCGGCGATGGTGGGTTTGGGGCATTCCTCGAAACGCCGGAACACCCGGTGCAGCACCACCGCAAAATCCTTGTAATGCGCCAGCGCACGGCGGGCATTGAGATCGGCGATGTTGCCGCCCGCGACAAAGGTGCGATCGTCGCAACCACTGATGACCAGCACACGCACGGCGTCATCGGCCTCCAGCGCACCCAGGGCATCCTCCATGGCCAACACCATGGGCACATCCAGCGTGTTCATGGTGTCCGGCCGGTTGAAGGTCATCACCCCGACCGCGCCTTCGCGGTGGGTCAGCACATGGGGTCGGTTCATGTTCACCTCTTGAGGGGGTCGCGCTTCTTCAAATGCCGGAGATCGACCATGCCAGGCGCTGCGCGCGGGTCGGTGCCGGCCGCGAAGAGCTGGTGCTTCTGCACCTTCTGCGTGCCAGTGGTGGGGATGTCGTCGGCAAAGCACAGCCAGCCCGGGGTCTTGAAGTAGGACAGCAGGGTGTTGCAGTGCTCGAAAAGCGCACGCACCAGCGGGTCGTCGGCCAGGGCCTGGGCGGTGAACCCGGACTTGAGCACCACGCAGGCCAGCACCTCTTCCTCGCGCACCTCGTCCTTGACCGCCATCACGGCCGCCTGGGCCACCGCCGGGTGGGTCTGCAACGCGGCTTCCACCTCGGCGGCGGCGATGTTTTCGCCCGAACGGCGAATGATGTTCTTGCGTCGGTCCAGAAAGTGCAACAGCCCATCCGGATCGCGCACCACGATGTCGCCGGTGTGGAACCACCCGCCCCGCCAGGCATGTTCGGTCGCGGCTTCGTCGTGCAGGTAGCCGCTGAAGGCGTCCTGGCGCGGCGTGGCCGCCGAATGGCGCACCAGCATTTCGCCGGCCACGCCGTCGGGAACCTTGGCACCGGCATCGTCAACGACCCGCAGCTCCAGGCCGGGTTGCACCCGACCGATGGCGCGGGTGCCTACCTGCCGCGGCGTGTCGGCGTCGAAGATGGCCCGCACCATTTCCGTCATGCCCCAGATTTCGATCAGCGGGTAGCCAAAGCGCTGTTCGAATTCGGCGTGGCGCTGCGGATCGACCCCGGCGCCGATGGCGAACCGCACCCGGTGCTCGCGCTCCAACGGATGGGACGGCTGGTTCAGCAACATCGGCACGACCACGCCCAGGTAGTGCAGCACCGTCGCCCGCGAGGCATGGACCTCGGTGAACCAGCGTGAGACCTGGAAACGGTCGGTCTGCACCTGGCAGTTGCCCAGCAGCATGGCGCAGTAGAAGGAAAACACCGACGCATTGACGTGGAACACCGGCAGCGGGTTGTAGATGCGTTCGCAGGCCTCGCCAAAGGCGATCAGGCCCCCGCGCTGCGCGTACCACTGACCGGCGGCGAGCTCGTAGCGGTGCGACAGCAGGCAGCCCTTGGGCCGCCCGGTGGTGCCCGAGGTGTAGAGCACGCTGGCGATGGACGTGGCCTCGGCCCGGGTCGAGGTGGCGGCGCGCGCCGGTGCGGGCAGCCGCCCGGTGCTGTCTTGCAGGCCTGCGATGGCGGGGCGGTGCACGCCATGCGCCAGCGCCAGCTCCAGCAGGGGCGCCATGTGGTCCAACACGACCACGAGGTCGAGCTGCGCGTGGTCGATGACGTAGGCCATCTCCAGTGGCCGGTGGTCGGGGTTGAGTGGCACGCAGCACACGCCCAGCGCGTTCATGGCGAGTTTGTGCACGAAGTGCTCGGGCCGGTTCTCCAGCAGCAGCCCCACGCGGTGCCCCTGGCCGTAGCCGGCCGCTGCGTATCGCTCGCTGAGGGCCTGCACCGCCTCGCCCACGTCGGCGTAGGTCCATTCCAGGCCCTCGGCGGCGTAGGCCCGCGCCGGGTTGGCCGGCACGGCGATGAAGGGGTGTTCGCCGTAGCGGCGCACGGCCTGCTGGAAGACCTCGCCCACGGTCGAGGTGTGGCTGATGGGGATCATGGTGTCTCGCTGCGCCGAGGCGGTCAGAGCCGCAGCACGCCGTAGCCTTCCTGGCCGAAGGGGGCGTTCAGCGAGGCGATGATGGCCAACCCCAAGGCGTTGCGTGTGTCCACCGGATCGAGGATGCCGTCGTCCCACATCTCTGAGGTCGAGTAATAAGCGTCGCTTTCAGCCTGAAAGCTCTCCAGCACCGGTTGGCGGATCTCGGCGATCTGTTCTTCGCTCAGGTGTTCGCCATGGCGCTGCAGCTGGCGGATCTTGACGTCGGCCAGGGTGTTCGCGGCCTGCTCGGCACCCATCACCGCGATCTGCGACTGTGGCCACATCCACAGGAAGCGGCCGTCGAAAGCGCGCCCGCACATGCCGTAGTTGCCGGCACCGAAGGAGCCACCGACGATGACGGTGAACTTGGGCACCGAGCAGCCGACCTGGGTCATGATCATCTTGGCGCCGTCCTTGGTGATGCCGCGCTCTTCGTACTCGCGGCCCACCATGTAGCCGGTGATGTTTTGCAGAAAGACCAGCGGCGTGCGGTCGCGGTCGCACAGGCGCATGAAGTGGGCCGCCTTGAGCGAGCTGTCGTTGAACAGCACGCCGTTGTTGGCCAGGATGCCGACCTTGCAGCCCCAGATGCGCGCGAAGCCGCACACCAGGGTGGTACCGTAGCCCGGCTGGTACTCATGGAAGTGGCTGCCATCGACAATGCGGGCAATCACCTCGCGCATGTCGAAGCCGGTCTTCCAGTCGGTGGGGATGATGCCGTAGAGCTCTTTCGGATCGTAGTGCGGCGGCTCGGGATCGATGCGGTCGATGCGCTGCTTTTGCACCGGCGTCGTCTGGGCAAAGATGTCGCGGGCGATGGCAAAGGCATGGGGCTCGTCGTCGGCCGCGTAGTCACAGGTGCCCGAAACGGTGGTGTGCATGTCGGCACCGCCCAGGGCTTCGGCGCTCACGATTTCGCCGGTGGCCGCCTTCACCAGCGGCGGGCCACCCAGAAACACGCCACCGTTGCCTCGCACGATGACGCTGTAGTCGCACAGCGCCGGGATGTAGGCGCCGCCGGCCGTGCAGTGGCCCAACACCACCGCGATCTGCGGCACGCCCATCTTGGACAGGGTGCACTGGTTGCGGAAGATGCGTCCGGCCGTGTAGCGGTCGGGAAACAGATCGGCCTGCAGCGGCAGGAAGCCGCCCGCGCTGTCGCACAGGTGGATCACGGGCAGGCGGTTCTCGATGGCGACGTCCAGCGTGCGCACGATCTTCTTGACCGACAGGGGGTACCAGGCGCCGCCCTTGATGCTGGGATCGTCGGCATGGATGACGACCTCGCGACCATGCACGATGCCAATGCCGGAAACCTGACCGGCGCCGTGCACGTCGCCGCCGTAGGCCTTGTTGGCGGCCAGGGCGCCAATTTCCAGAAAGGGTGTGCCAGGATCCAGCAGCAGATCCAGGCGCTCGCGCACGGTGAGCTTTTTGTGTTTGTGCAGGCGATCGATGTCGCGCTGCGGGCGTTCGTGGCGGGCGGCGTTGAGGCGTTCGTGCAACTGCGCCACGCGCTGGGTCATCGCCGCGAAGTTCTGGCGGTAGCTGTCCGAGCCTGTGTCCAGGCGGCTGTGAATACGGCTCATGCCGGGGTCTCCTCGGGTCGCACGCGGGCCAGCACGGCACCACGCTGAAAGGTCTGGCCGGGCTGGAAGGGCAGATCCTCCAGCGTGCCGCTTTGCGGCGCTTCAATGGTCATCTGCAACTTCATGCTCTCGATCACCAGCAGCGCTTCACCGGCCGCGACCTGGACGCCGGGCGCGGCGATCCAGCTCACCACCACGCCGGGCATGGGGGCGCTGGCGCTGCCCTGACCGGCAGCACCAGCGCTGGCGCCGCTGTGTGTGGGGTCCACCCGCTCGACCACGCAACTGCGGCCGTGGAGCTGCAGATACAGGGTGTCGCCATGGGTGGCCACGTGCACGTGCGCGGGACGGGCGCCCACCGGTGCGAGGTAGTGGCCGGCGTCCAGGGCGCGCACGGACAGCGGGCTGCCGTCCACATGCACGGTGTCGCCGCGCTTGAGCACCTGGTGGCGCTGGCCGGCATCGGATCGGAAGACGTAGGTCGTCATGGGGCCTCTTGGATGGTGTTCGGTGGTATCAGTTGCGCCAAGCGCCCATGGCGGCGAAGACCTCTGGCAGAGCGCTCGAATGGCTGTCGCGGCTGACGGCGCCCGCAACGGCCAGCAGGGCGCGGCGTTCGTCCTCGTTCCAGTCGCGTGGGCGCAGTTCGGCCTTGTGGCGTTCCAGGAAGCCGGTGTCGGTGGCGCCAGCCTGGAAAGCCGGATGGGCCAGCACGCGGCCGAGAAAATCGGTGTTCACGGTCACGCCCAGCATCAGCGTGTCCTGCAGGGCCTGGCGCAGGCGGGCGATGGCCAGATCGCGGGTCGCGCCATGGGCGATCAGTTTGGCCAGCATGGAGTCGAAATCAGCGCTCACGCGGGCGCCCTGGGTCACGCCGTTGTCAAAACGTATGCCCGGGCCCTGGGGCTCGCCGAGCAGCAACACCTGGCCGGTATCGGGCACGAAGCCGGCGTCGGCGTCCTCGGCCAGCACCCGGCACTCGATGGCGCTGCCGTGCCAGCGCACCTGGGCCTGCGCCAGAGGCAGGTGTTCGCCCTGGGCCACGCGCAGCTGCCACTCCACCAGGTCCAGGCCGGTCACCATCTCGGTGACCGGGTGTTCCACCTGCAGCCGCGTGTTCATCTCCAGGAAGTAGAACTCGCCCGTGGGCGCGACGATGCATTCCACGGTACCGGCGTTGACGTAGCCGGCCGCACTGGCCAGGCGCACGGCAGCGCCACAGATGCGTTCGCGCAACTCGGGCGACAGGGTGGGGGCCGGGCTTTCCTCGATCAGCTTCTGGAAGCGCCGCTGGATGGAGCACTCGCGTTCACCCAGGTGAATCAGCTGACCGTGGCTGTCGCCAAACACCTGCACCTCGATGTGACGCGGCTGTTCGACAAACCGTTCGGCCAGCAGGCGGCCGTCGCCAAAGTAGCGCAGGCTTTCGGCCCGCGCGGTGGCGATGGCCTGGGGCAGGGCAGCGGCCTCGCGCACGATCTGCATGCCCTTGCCACCGCCGCCGGCCGCGCCCTTGATGAGCAGCGGAAATCCGATGGCCGCCGCACGTTCGGCGAAGTGCTGCGGATCTTCCGCCTCGTCGGCCGAAGGCGTGACCGGCACCTGGTGGCGTTGGGCAAACTGGCGCGCGGTGATCTTGTCACCCATGAGTTCGATGACTTCGGCCGGAGGGCCAACGAAGGTGAGCCCCGCTTCGGCCACCGCGCGGGCAAAGCCTGCGTTCTCGGACAGGAAGCCGTAGCCCGGGTGGATGGCATCGCAGCCGCTGGCGATGGCGGTCTGTATCAACGCGGCGCCATCCAACCAGGCCGAGACGGGGGGCTCGCCGTGCAGTTCGACCGTCTCATCGGCCACTTTCAGCGCCGGGCCATGGCGGTCCTTGGCATGCCAGGGCACGACGGTGGCGATACCCATTCTCTGGGCGGTGCGTGTGACGCGCAGCGCGATCTCGGCGCGGTTGGCAATGAACAGCTTGCGGATGGTCATGGTGGTGATTTCCTGCGGGGTCCGGCCGGCGGCTTGCCGGTCTTCAAGGGCGAGGGTGGGGTGTCGGGCGAGGCCATCACCGCGTCTTCGATCTGGTCCAGGCGCATGCGCACCTCGTCGAGCACCTGGCCAATGTGGCTGCGCGCACTGGACGCCACCACCGGCGAATGGGCTCGACCGTCGGGCAGCAGCGGCCCGAGCACCATGGCGGTGTAGCGGTCGGCCATGGTTTCGACGTCCACCGTGCCGCGCCCGAACAGCGTGCCCCACATACGGTGCTCGATGCCCCCGTAGACCATGGAACGCAACAGCTCGACGTCCGTGTCGGCACTCAGTTCACCGTCCGCGATGGCGTCTTCCACGGTGCGCAGCAAAAACGCGGTGTAACGCACATGCAAATCGTGCAGAACCGACTGGAAATACTCGGGACCGGTCCGCACCTCGTGCAGCACCAGGCGCGAGAGGTTGGGCTCTTCCACATAGACACGCAGGTGGCGCCAGATCAGGAAGCGCATGCGACTGCGCACGCCGTGCAGGCGCGAGAACTTGTCCTCCAGGTCGGCGATCAGGGGCTCGTACATGCCGCGCAGCACCGCGTTGAGCAGCTCGCGCTTGGAGGGGTAATAGGTGTAGACCAGGCCCTCGACCACGCCCACCTTGGACGCAATCTCGCTCACGGAAGAACGGTCGAAGCCCTTTTCGAGAAACACGTCGCGCGCCGCTGCCAGGATTTCGGCGGCGCGGCGCATGCGCCGTGGTGTCTGCGCACCCACCGGCTGGGCAAAGTCGGCCGGTGCCTCGCTGGCTTCGACGGAAGTGGCACGGATTTTGGAAGTCATGGCAATGTATCCAGTACAGAAGTGGGGACCTCGACCTCCAGGTCGAGCAACATCTGTGCAAACGCCTTGCCCTGGGGGTCGTAGCGCAACGATGCCACACCGCCGCCACCGAGTGCCCGCTCCAGCACGAAATTCAGTGCCAGGAAGCCCGGCAGTTCGTAGCGCGAAACGGGGCCTTGCGCGACGTGGGCAAAGTAGTTCTTCACCACCTCCGCGCTGAGCACACGCAACAGCTCGGCGTAAGCCGCCGGCGACCGGGCGATGACGCCCACATTGGCGCTGTCGCCTTTGTCACCACTGCGTCCGTGGGCCAGACGCAGCAAGGGCACCCGCGCCGTGGGGCCGTCCGATGCCGCGGTGGTGGCCGGAACAACCGCTGGCGCCGATGTCGGTGCTGCGTCCGGCGTGGCCGTCAACTCGGGCGTGAACCCCAAGGCCTGGCCGTCCAGCGACACCCGTGGCGTCACACGCGACTGCGCAATCAGAAAGGAAAACAGCCTGACCACCGGCGAAGGGCTGGGCCGCCCGGCCGCGAAGCCGGTGATGCCCTGGGCCATGGCCGTGGCCGACGGTGCGATCTCCCGCGCCAGCAACTCCAGCGCCTCGCGTTGTGGGTGTTTCGCCGCCAACTTGAGGATCACCTCGCGGCTGTGCGTGGTGCGCGCGTGTGGGCCGTAAGTGGACTCGGCGCCCAGCACCTCCAGGCTGGTCTCGGTGAAACCTGGCAGGCCGCGCTCGGCCAGCAGGCGGGTGCAGCGCAGCAGGATGGACTCGCCCACCCGCTGGGCCTTGGCCGCTGCCATGTGGCCGCCGATCATCAGCGTACCCAACAGGCGCCAGCCGTCGCTCCAGGTGGCACTGACCTTGTAGCTGTCTGGCGCGGGGGTGCCGCGCGCGCCGCTGACCCGCACACGTTCAGCACCCTCCTGTGTCAATCTCACATCGCTGAAATCGCACACCACGTCAGGCAGCAGGTAGCGTTTGGGATCGGCGATCTCGTAGACGATCTGCTCGGCCACGGTGGCAGGTGTCACCAAGCCGCCGGTGCCCGGCGGTTTGGTGATGACCACGCTGCGGCCGTCGGGCGCACATTCGGCGATGGGAAAACCCATGTTCTCCCAGCCGGGCACGCTTTGCCAGTCGGTGAACAGGCCACCGGTGCACTGCGCGCCACATTCGATGATGTGTCCGGCCAGGCTGCCGGTGGCCAGCTTGTCCCAGTCGTTCCAGGCCCAGCCAAATTCGTGCACCAGCGGTCCCAGCGTGACGGCGCTGTCCACCACGCGGCCGGTGATGACGATCTGCGCGCCAGCGGCCAGCGCGGCGGCAATGGGTTGCGCTCCCAGGTAGGCGTTGACACTGAGCAGCCTGGCCGGCATGGGCTCGCCGCTGAACATCTCGCGGGTGTCTGCGGCCCGCAGCACATCGACCTGGTCGGAGAGGTCGTCGCCCTCCACCACCGCGATGGGCAGGGCGATGCCTTGGGCCTGCAGTGCGGCCGCCAGCGCGATGGCGCAGGCCTGCGGGTTGACGCCCCCGGCGTTGGCCACGACCCGGATGCCTTGCGCCTGTATCTGGGGTGCCAGCTGGGCAATGACCTTGACGAAATCGGGCGCGTAGCCGGCGTCGGGCGATTTGGCGCGGGCGCGCGCCAACAGCGACATGGTGATTTCCGCCAGGTAGTCGAACACCAGGTAGTCGATCTGCCCATGCTGCACCAGCTGGGCGGCCCCGGCTTCGGAGTCGCCCCAGAAGCCGCTGGCACAGCCTATGCGAACTGGGCGATCGCGGTGGGGGCTGGGTGGGATGGTCATGTCGGCGGCTCAGCGGTTGGTCCAGACGGGGGTGCGTTTTTCGGCAAAGGCCCGCATGCCTTCGCGGCTGTCTTCGCTTTGCGACATCACCGGCAGCACCATTTGTGCGAGGTTGAGCGCATCGTTGAGCGCCAGGCCGTCCATGGCCGCGAACGCGCGCCGACCCATGCGCAAGGCCACGGGCGAGTTGGCGGCCAGCTTGGCCACCAGCCCGTCAACCGCCATGTCGAGTTCGGTCGCGGGCACGACCTGGCCCAGGATGTCGAGTTCGAGTGCCTTGTCGGCGGGAAAACGCTCGGCCAGGAAACACATCTCCTGCAGGCGCCTGCGCGGGATCACGCGCATCAGCAGCGGCAGGATCATCATGGGGAACACGCCCACGCGGGCTTCGGTGGTGCCAAAACGCGCGCTGTCCACGCCGATGGCGAAGTCGCAGGCGCAGATCAGCCCCACGCCGCCACCAAAGGCACTGCCGTTGACCCGCGCGATGATGGGCAGGTGGCAACGGTCCATGGCGCGGAACAACTCGGCGATCGGGTTGTCGAAACGGCCCGGGTCCAGCGCAAAGGGCGAGCCGTCCGCGCCCGGCTTGAGCTTGCCGCCGGCGCAAAAGGTCTGTTCGCCCGCGCCGGTCAAGACGATCGCGCGCACACCGTCCATGGCTTCGGCGGCCAGCAGCGCCTGACGCAGTGCGTCCATGACGGCATCGGTCATGGTGTTGTGTTCGGCGGCGCGGTTGATGGTGACGTGGCAGGCCAGGCCACGGCGTTCCACCAGCACCTGAGGGACTGCAGCATTCAAGGGGCTTCTCCTTCGGAGGTCTGTGAAAAGGCCTGCGGCGGCTGGTAAAGCGGGAAGCCGTTGTAGGTGAAGTCCTGCCGCGCGGGCTCCAGCTTCCACGTGTGGCGGGCGGTGGGCACGCCACCATCGACGCGGATGACGGCACCACTGATGAAGCCGGCCGCAGGGGACAGCAGGTAGGTCACGGCAGAAGCCAGTTCGGCCTCGGTGCCGAAGCGCTGCAGTGGCACCTTGGTGCGCAGGCCGCGCAGCAACTCCTGGTAGTTGTCGTCGTAGGTGTCGATGCCGGCCGAAGCGATCCAGCCCGGTGCCACGGCATTGACGCGCACGCCGGCGCAGCCCCACTCGCAGGCCGCCGTTTCGGTGAAGGTCAGCACGCCACCACGTGCGGCGCCCGAGTGGCCCATGCCGGGCAGGCCACCCCAGATGTCGGCCAGCATGTTGACGATGCTGCCGCCGTGCTGCTCCATCCACTGCACGTAGCATTCGCGCGAAAAAAGGAAGGTGCCGTGCAGGTTGTTGCGCACCACCACGTCCCAGCCCTTGAGGCTGATGTCGCGCAGGGCGGCCGGGTACTGGCCACCCGCGCAATTGAACAGGCCGTGGATGGCGCCGTGGGCCGTCAGGATGTCGGCGACTGTCTTCTGCACCGACGTTTCCTCGCGGATGTCGCAGCTGTGCAGCGAAATGCGCGCGCTGGCCTCCGGGTAGGCCGCAGCGAGTTCGCCCGCCACCACCTCCAGTTTCTCGCGCTTGCGCCCGACCAGCGCCAGGCCCGCGCCCAGACTGGCGAGTTCGTGTGCGGCGCAACGGCCCAGGCCGCTGCCACCGCCGGTGACAACGATGGTCTGGCCCTCGAACAGGCCGGGCCGGAACACCGAGCGGTAGCGCTCGGCGTGGGCCGATGGTGGTGGGATGACGGACGGCATGGTCTGGGCAGTGGACGAGCTCAGTAGGCGATGAAGTCGGTGACGGACTTCACGGTGGCGTTTTTCGGATCGGTCTGGAACAGCTTGATCGGCAGCACCGCCTGCGCCTTGGGGTTGTCGAAGGACAACGGGCCGGTCAGGCCGCCGGTGTCGAAGTTCTTGAGCTTGTTGAGCTGATCGACCACACAGCCGCGGGTGACGGTGGCGCCGCAGCGGCGGATGCCTTCGGCGAGGACCTGGGTGCCCACGTAGCCGCTGACGGTGTAGCGGTTGAAGTTGGCGTGGTCGTCGGCGCTCAGGTACTGCTTGGCGGTTTCCATCAGCTTCATGCCGGCGGGGTCGTAGTTGGAGGCGTAGTAGTCGGGTATGAGGTACTCAAAGCCCGAGGGTGCGGCCAATTTGACGGCGGGGGGCAGTTGGCCGGCCCACAGAGTGCCGATCAGCGGCGTCATCCCCAGGCGCCGGAACTCGCTCATGACGGCGGCCGACTCGGTGGTGAGCGTGCCCAGATACACGGCGGTGACGCCTTTCTCCTTCAGGTTGAGGACCTCGGCCGAGAAGTCCTTGGCCCCGCGCTTGAACGGGATTTCGGCCACGCTGGCCACCCCATGTTGCTTGACCGCCTTCTGGTAGCCCGCCAGCAGCGCCTTGCCGAAGTCGTCATCCTGGTAGAGGATGCCGAACTTGCCGCCTTTCTGCCCCATCTTCTCGATCATGTGGTGGATGGGAACGAAGCCCGCCCAGTCGTAGTCCGGGCCGATCATGAAGACCGTGGGGCGGCGCGGGTTGACCACTGCCGGGTTGGGCGCCATGTGCACGATGGTGGGGATCTTGGCTTCCTCGATGGTGGGCAGCATGGCCACCATGTGCGAGCTGCCGGTGGTGCCGGTCAGCGCGAACACCTTGTCCGAATCGATCAGCTTCTTGACCGCCGACACCGAGCGCGCTGGCACGTAGCCGTCGTCCTCATAAATGGCGCGCAGCTTGCGGCCGTTGATGCCACCCTTGGCATTGATCTCGGCGATGGCCAGCTTGGAGCCGGCCGCGCCCGCCTTGCCGATCAACGAGGCGGGACCGGACATGGGCTGCACCTCGCCGAGCAGGATCTCGGTGGCGGTCACGCCCACCTCCTGTGCGCCGGCCAGTCCCGCGCCCATGGCCAGCATCAGCATCGAACCCCGGCCCAGGCGCCGCGTCCAACTCAGAATCGAATCACCTTGCATCACTGTCTCCTCTTGTGAATGGGCCGGGCCGGGGAATTCCGGCGTCGTGCCTTGCTGCCTATGTCCCTGTCACCGTCATTGCGACAGGGGCCAATGCACCCAAAACCGTTTGACCTTGCGCCAGATGCCCGCCAGGCCCTCGGGCTCCAGCCGCAGGAAGAGCAGGATCACCACGCCATACATCAGGCCCTTGATTTCATAGATGCGGTCGGACATCAAGGTGGTGAAACGATCGCCCGCGAGCGAGAAAACGAAGTTCAGGAGTTCCGGCAGCAGCAGGATGAGCGCCGTGCCCAGGAGTGCGCCGTGTACCCGACCCATGCCGCCGACGATGACCATGGCGAGCGCCTCGATGCTGATCAGGATGCTGAAGGTGTCCACGTTGATGTAGCGTGTCTGCAGCGCCACCAGCGCGCCGGCCACGCCGGTGTAGAAGGCGCTGACCATGAAGGCGAGCAGCTTGTAGTGCATCAGGCTGATGCCCATGGCGCGCGCGGCGATGTCGTGGTCGCGCACCGCCAACCAGGCCCGGCCGATGCGCGAACGCATGAGGTTCAGGGTGAGGAGCACGAACAACACCAGCATGGCCAAGGCCACATAGAAAAAGGGGCGATCGCTTTTGACCGCGTAGCCCGCCAGCACCAGCGGCTCCACCGCCATGCCTTCCGAGCCCCGCGTGATGTTTTCGGCAAACAGCACCAGATGGCGCACGATGAAGGTGAAGGCCAGGGTGGTGATGGCCAGGTACAAGCCCTTGAGCCGCAGCGAGGGCACGCCCACCACCAGGCTGGCGATGGCCGCCACCGCGCCGGAGGCGAAGATGGCCAGCCAGGCTGGCAGGTGGTAGTCGGTGGTCAGGACAGCCTGCGCGTAGGCACCGATCAGCAGAAAGCCCGCGTGACCGAGCGAGATCTGCCCGGTCACGCCGGTCAGCAGGTTCAGCCCGAGGATACCGATGGCCATGACGAAGATGGCCGAGAGAATGCCCAGACCGTGCGAGCCCAGCGCCAGCGGTGCACAGGCCAGCAGCACCAGGCCGGCACCGGCCCAGGCCCAGGTGCTGCGGTGGGGCGTCAGTGCGACGAGGTCGGCGTAGGCGGTTTTGTAGGTTCGGGTACGCATCAGACTCTTTCGATTTCACGTTGACCGAACAGGCCATAGGGCTTGATCATCAGCACCACGATGATCAGCACGAAGCCGGCGATCTCCTTGAGGCCACGCCCCAGGTAGCCGCCGGCCAGGTTCTCCACCACACCGATCACCAGGCCGCCAAAGGCACCACCCACCACCGAGTCGAGGCCGCCGAGAATGGTGGCCGGGAAGCCGCGCAATCCCATCTGCGAAATCTCGGGCTCCAGGGCGAACATCAGGCAGAAGGACAGGCCGGCCACCGCCGCGAACAGCGAGGACAGCGCCCAGGCGATGCCGCTGATGCGCTTGACGTTGATGCCCATGAGCAGGGCCGTTGTCTCGTTGTTGGAGGTTGCACGCATGGCGATACCCACCCGCGAGTGGCGGAAGAAGGCCCACATCAACAGACACAGCAGAGCCAGCGCCACCAGCGAGAAGATTTGCCCGGGATACAGCGCCAACTCGCCCAGCCGGATGACTTCGTCGCCCAGCGGGCGCGGAAAGGGCTTGGGTTCCACACCCCAGATCAGAATCACCACCGAGCGGATGACCACCGCCAGACCGATGGTGACCATCACGCGCGAGAACATAGGCTCACCCAGCATGGGGCGGATGAACACACGTTCGACCAGCAGACCCAGCAGCATGGCAGTGGGCAGGGTGGTGGCCAACAGACCGAAGAAGCCCATTCCCGGCATCTGAGCCAGGTTGAAGCTGATGTAGGCCGTCATCATCATCACCTCGCCCACCGCGAAGTTCACCATGCCGGTGGCGCGGTAGACGATGGCAAAGCCCATGGCGATCAGCCCGTAGAGCGAACCGATGACCAGGCCCGACATCAGGAGGTTGAGAAAGTAGTTCATTGGCCAGCCTCCTTGCCGTATATCTGCGCGATCTCGATGGCGTATTTTTTCTCGATCACGTTGCGGCGCACCTTCATGGTGGCTGTCAACTCGCCATCGTCATGATCGAGCTGCTTGCGCAAGATGACGAACTTGCGGATGTTTTCGACCCGGGAGAACCGGTCGTTGACGCGCTTCACGTCGGCATCGATCAGTTCGCGCACAGACTCCAGCGCGGCCAGCGATTCGTAAGTGGTGTAGGCCATGCCGCGCTCCTGCGCCCACTTGCCCACCGTGTCCAGGTCGATCTGGATCAGCGCGGCCAGGAAATGCCGGCCATCGCCCAGCAGCATGGCTTCGCTGATGTAGACGCTCTCCTTGAGTGCGTTCTCGATCAGCGAGGGTGTGATGTTCTTGCCGCCACTGGTGATCAGGATCGCCTTCTTGCGGTCCAAGATCTGCACCTCGCCGCGTTCGGGGTCGATCTCGACGATGTCGCCGGTGTGCAGCCAGCCGCCTTCGAGTGCCTTGGCGCTCGCCACTTCGTCGTAGAGGTAGCCATTGAAGACCACCGGGCCTCGCACCAGCAATTCGCCGTCCTCGCCCAGGCGCTGCTCCACCACCCGAGGCAGCGGTGGGCCACACCAGCCCAGGCGGGCGTGGCCGCTGCATTGCACGTGGGTGGCGCCACTGCTTTCGGTCATGCCGTAGATCTGATAGATGGGCACACCCATGGCGCGGAAGAACAGGATCACCGTCGGCGAGATGGCGGCCCCCCCGGTCATGGCCATCCAGGTGCGGTCCAGACCGACCGAAGCCAGCAGATTGCTGAACACCAGCCAGCGCAGCAGGCGGGCGGTGACGGCGTCACGCCAGTTGACGGGGCGGTCGCCGTTGGCGATGGTGCGCTCGGCGATGGGCTGCGCCACGGCCATGGCACGCTCGAACACGTGGCGCACCCAGGGCCTGGCCTCGCGCGAGGCAATCACGATCTGCTGCTGCAGCTTTTCCCAGATGCGTGGCACGCCGAAGAAAAATCCGGGACCGATCTCTCGCAGGTTCTGCGTCACGGCATCGATGGATTCGGCGAAATACACCACCGACCCGTACACCAGTTGTGCCACCGGCGACATCAGGCGCTCGGCCACGTGGCACAGCGGCAGGTAGCACACCACCTCCAAAGGTCGGCCCGCATAGCCCTGCACCTGGCCCACCAGAGCGGCGTTGTGGATGATGCCCCGGTGCGCGATGCGCGCGCCCTTGGGCATGCCGGTGGTGCCCGAGGTGTAGACGATGAGTGCGTCCTGCTCAGGCGAGACGGCGTTGATCTGGTGCTCGAAGGCGTCGCGCTGCGCCGCGTCGCGGGCCAAGGCGCGGCCTTCGGCCAGGGCGGCGTCAAAGGTTTTGAGGCAGGCATCGTGGTAGTGGCGCATGCCCTTGGTGTCCACGGTCAGCACCTGTTTGAGGTCGGGCAGGCCATCGCCGTTGTGCATGGCGTCCAGCACCTTGTCGGTTTGCTCCTGGTCGCCACAGACAGCGAACGTGGCACGGCAATGCCGCACGATGTATTGCAGCTCCGGCCATGGGTTGGTGGGGTAGATGCCCACGGTCACGCCACCGAGCGACTGCGCCGCCTGATCGGCGTAGAACCACTCGGGTGTGCCATCGGAGGCGATCACCAGTTTGTCGCCCACACCAAAACCCTGGGCGCGCAGGTAGAGCGCGAAGGCCTGCACCCGTTCGAAGTAGTCGGCCCAGGTCACGCCGTGCCAGATGCCGCGCACCTTCTCACGCAAGGCGATGCGCTCCGGGGTCTGGCGGGCACGGTGGCGCAGAAGACCGGGCAGGGTGGCCTGGCCGGCCGCCACGCCGGGCGGCAGTTCACGGTCGGCGAGGGCCGAATCCAGCCGGCTCATGCCTGTGCTCCTGCGGCGGAACTGTCCGACAGGCCCAGGTAGGCGGACACGACGGCCGGGTTGACCGACACCTCGGCCGGCGTGCCCTCGGCGATTTTTCGACCGAAGTTGAGCACCGTCACGTGGTCGGAAATATCCATGACGATGCCCATGTCGTGTTCGATCATCATCACGGTGATGCCACGTTCCTCGCGAATGTCGAGGATGAAGCGCGCGATGTCTTCGGTTTCTTCCTGGTTCATGCCCGAGACCATTTCGTCCAGCAGCAGCAGGCGCGGTCGCATGGCCAGGGCCCGACCCAGTTCCACCCGCTTTTGCAGGCCATAGGACAGGGTGCCCACGGGCACGTCGCGGATGGTCTCGATTTCGAGGAACTCGACGATTTCCTCGGCCGCTTCGCGGGCGGCGATTTCCGCCCGACGCGCCGCCCCCCAGAACAGAGCGGCCCCGAAAATGCCGGTTCGCAGCTGCGCATGCATGCCGGTCAGGATGTTGTTGATCACGGACTCGTGCTTGAACACCGCCAGGTTCTGGAAAGTCCGTGCCATGCCACGCGCGGACAGCGCGTGGGCCGGCAGACCGGTGATGTCCTCACCCTGAAACTGGATGCGCCCGGCGCTGGGGTGCAACAGGCAGGAAGCCATGTTGAACAAGGTGGTTTTGCCAGCGCCATTGGGGCCGATGACGCTGTAGATCTGACGGGGCAAGACCTTCAGATCGATGCCGGAGAGGGCATCGAGACCACCAAAACGCTTGGAAACGCCCGTCATCTCCAACATGGCTGGACCCGTGCCGCTCATGACAACCACCTTTTGCGACGTTTGTAGTGTTTGACGTCCCTCATGCTGCGCCGCGTGTCGCTGCCGGCGCCCATGCCCAGGTAGAACTCCTTGACGTCATCGTTGTTCAGCAGCTTGGCCGGCTCACCGTCCAGCACCACACGGCCGCGTTCCATGATGTAGCCGTAGTTCGCAATGGACAGCGCGAGCTGGGCGTTTTGCTCGACCAGCAAAACCGTCACGCCCTGCTCGTCGCGCAATCGACGCACGGCCTCGAAGATCTCAGCAATGATTTGTGGCGCCAGTCCGAGCGATGGCTCGTCCAGCAGCAGCAGGCGAGGGCGCGACATCAGTGCCCGCCCGATGGCCACCATCTGCTGCTGCCCGCCCGACAGGTAGCCGGAAATGCGGCTGCGGTGCTGCTTGACCGCCGGGAACAGCTCGAACACCTGGTCCAGCCCCGCGCTCACCTCGCCAGCAGGACGTGAGTAGCCGCCCATCAGAAGGTTCTCTTCCACGGTGAGCTTGTCAAACAGCCGGCGCCCCTCGGGCACCTGCACGATGCCACGGCGCACGATCTCGTGAGGCGCAAAACCGGTGAGCGACATTCCATCGTGGGTGATGGTCCCGCCCAGGATTTCGCCGTCCTCGGGATAGAGCACGCCGCAGATGGACTTGAGCACGGTGGATTTGCCGGCGCCGTTGCTGCCCAGCAGCGCCACGACTTGGCCGGGCCGCACCTCCAGCGAGGCATCGCGCAAGGCCTCGACGGCACGGTCGTAAAAGACCTGTAGGTTGGTGATGGTCAGCATGAGTGCGTTTCAGTGAGTGGGCGGATTCTGTGTGTCCGAAAACACAAAGTCAACACAAAATGAGTGTCACTCAACTTCATGACTATGAGATCCTCGCCAAACAACTGCCAACCAATCATCTCAAGTCATTGAAAACAAATGACTATATCCATAATCTAGGGATTTTCCCTGATGGGGTTTTGATTAAGAGATGCGACATTTGAAGTCATACTCAAATTTTGAGTCATCTTCAACTTCCATCTCAGCACGTCCGTCAAACGACCCTCAGGAGCCCCCGTGAACGCCACCACATCCGTTGACCAAATTTTTTCAGGCCTGTCGGAAGACGAGCAGGCCATCCTCGACCAGGCCGACCGTTTCGCGCGCGAGCAGCTGTATCCCCTGTCCGAGCGCATGGACCGCGATGAGTGGTGGCCCACCGAGGCCTTTGGCCGCATCGGCGAGACGGGCTACTTCGGCATCCCGGTGCCCGACACCTATGGCGGCGCAGGCATGGACCTGTTCACCAGCGGCCTGGTGCTGCAGGCCTTCTCGCGCTGGAACCACGCGCTGGCCCTGAGCTGGGTCGCACACGAGAACCTGTGCCTCTACAACATCTACCGCAACGCCAACGACGACCAACGCCAGCGCTACCTGCCCGGTCTGTGCAGCGGCAAACTGACCGGAGCCCTGGGTCTGACCGAGCCGGGGGCCGGTTCGGATGCCCTGGGCTCCATGGCCACCACCGCCACCCGCGATGGCGACGATTACCTACTCAATGGCCGCAAGATCTACATCACCAACGGCCCGGTGGCCGACGTGCTGCTGGTCTATGCCAAGACCGACAAGGCGCGCGGCGCCAAGGGCATCTCGGCCTTCATCGTCGAGAAAGACATGCCGGGCTTCAGCGTGGCGCAGAAGTTGGTCAAGATGGGTTTTCGTGGCAGCCAGACCGGCGAGTTGCTGTTTGACAACTGCCGTGTGCCGGCGCGCAACCTGGTGGGTGGGCTCGATGAGGGCGTGAAGGTGGTCATGAGTGGCCTGGACCTGGAGCGCTCCATGATCTCGCCGATCTGCCTGGGCATCGCCGAGCGGGCGCTGGAGCTCTCGCTGGACTACGCCCGCACGCGGGTGCAGTTCGGCAAGCCCATCGGCGACTTCCAGATGGTCCGCGCCAAGCTGGCCGACATGTACGTGTGGGTCGAGTCCATGCGCCTGTTCACCTACCAGGCGCTGCGCGCGGCCAACCAGCTGGAGGTCGGTGGCGGCGGCCGCGGCAGCATCCACAAGATCACCGCCGCCTCTGTCATGTACACGGCCGAGACCATGAACAAGGTGCTCAACGAGGCGGTGCAGATCCACGGCGGCACAGGCTACATCTGGGAGTCCGAGGTGAACCGTCTCTACCGGGCGATCAAGCTGCTGGAGATCGGCGCGGGCACCACCGAGGTCCGCAAGATCATCATCAGCGAGGAAATGCTGCGCGGTTGACATTGGCGGCGAGCACGATGAACACCTTGATCGTCTACGCCCACCCCGAGCCGCGGTCCTTCAACGCCGCGCTCAGGGAGGTGGCCGTGGACACGTTGCATGGTATGGGCCACGCCGTGGTGGTGTCCGATCTCTACGCCATGGGCTTCGCGCCGGTGGTGGGGCGGGCCGACTTTCTCACCCAGCACAACCCCGAGCGCTTCAACGTCTCACTGGAACAACGCCATGCTGTCGCCCACGGCGGACTGGCTCCCGACATCGCACGCGAACTGGCCCGTCTGCAAGCGGCCGATCTGGTGATCCTCCAATTCCCGCTGTGGTGGTTCGGTTTGCCGGCCATCCTCAAGGGCTGGATCGACCGGGTGTTTGTCTCGGGCGTGAGCTACGGCCGCAGCACGGTCTTTGAAAACGGCAAGTTCCGGGGCAAGCGCGCCATGGTGTGTGTCACCACCGGCGGGCCGGCGCAAAGCTTCGGTCCCGATGCACTCAACGGCGACATCCTTGACTTGCTGATGCCCTTGCACCGGGGCGTGCTGGGTTTCACGGGCATGACCGTGTTGCCACCATTCACCTGTTTCCACGTGCCCTACGAGGGCGATGCCGCGCGGCGGCAGATGCTGCAGGCCTACCGCAGCCGCCTGGGCGAGCTGGACCGGTTGACCCCCTTGCCCATGCCCAGGACGGACCAGTATCCCGGCCTCCTCGTGCACGGGCAGCGCCCCTGCGCACAATGACAGTGGCGTCAAATGCACCCTTTCCCACCCCGGAACCCCTCACCATGAACGACCCGATCCGCCTCGAATGGCCCAGCGAGGCCCATGCCCGCCTGGTGCTGGCCCGGCCCGAACGCAGGAATGCGCTCGGGCACGATGAACTCAAGGGCCTGGACCGGGCCACGGAGGTTTTGGCACGCCGCGAACCACGTGTGGTGTCCATCGTCGCCGAGGGCAGCACCTTTGGCGTGGGTGGCGACATCAAGGCCTTTGCCGACGCACTGGACAGGAACGACATGGAACGGTGGCTGCGTGACGCGGGCAGCCACCTCAAGCCCGCCATGGCCCGGCTGCGGGCGCTGGATGCCGCCGTGGTGGTGGGCGTGCAGGGGGCGGCGGCCGGTGGCACGCTGGGCCTGGTGTGGGCGGCCGACCACGTGATCGCCGCGGACGACCTGCGGATCAACCTGGCCTACGCGCGGCTGGGTGGCAGCCCGGACGCGGGCACCTCCTGGTTCCTGCCGCGCCTGGTCAATCCGCTGCGGGCTTTCGAGCTGTTTGCGCTGACACCCACGCTCGATGCCCAGCAGGCGCTGCACCATGGGCTGGTGAACCGGGTGGTGCCCGTGGTCGATCTGCGCTCGTCCGTGGACGCCGTGGTGCAGCAGTTGCTGAACGTGCCCCCACGCTCCCTTGCCAACATCAAGCGCCTGCTGCGCGAGAGCCAGCGCAACGATCTGGAAAGGCAACTGTTCCTGGAGTTCGAAGCCTTTGTCGATGCGGTGGACGCGCCCGAATTCCGCGATCGGGTGAGGGCGTTCTCCTCCACCGGCAGCACGTCCCGGTAGCGGCCACCACCGCCTGAAGGCGGGCGCCAACCCCAATCGCCGGCCCAAACGATAATCAGCCCATGGATCCACTGCTTGAGCGTTTGTCCACCTCCGTCACGTCAGCCAAGACGGTGGAGGACTTGACACGGCCACTCCTGGAAATGCTCGAGTCGGTGACCGGGCTGGAGTCGACCTACCTGACCGTCATCGACCTGGACCAGGGGGTGCAACGGATCCTCTACGCCCGAAATACCCACCAGCTCCAGATCCCGGAAGGGCTGTCCGTGCCCTGGGCCGACACCCTCTGCAAGCGCGCCCTGGACGCCAACCAGCCCTTCACCGACGACGTGGGCAGCTGCTGGGGCGATTCGGAAGCGGCGCGGGCCTTGGGCATCCAGACCTACCTGAGCACCCCGGTGCGCATGGAGGATGGCGAGCTGTATGGCACCTTGTGTGCCGCGAGCGCCGAGCGCCATTCGCTGGACCCCCAGGCCCAGCGGGTATTGGCCTTGTTCGCGACCTTGATCGGGCAACACGTCGAGCGTGAGCTGCTCCTCCAGAAGCTGGTCCAGGCCAACGAGCGTCTCGCCACCTATGCGACCACGGATCCTCTGACCGAATTGCCCAACCGCCGCGCCTTGCACCAGGCGCTGACCCGTTTGCTGGCCCAGGGCGCACGGCGTGGCACCTCGGTGCTGATCGCGTTCATCGACCTGGATGGCTTCAAAGCCATCAATGACACCCACGGCCATGACATTGGCGACGCCTTTTTGACCGAATTCGCCGAACGCCTGCGCTCGGCCCTTCGGACCGAAGACCTGGCCGCCCGGCTGGGGGGTGACGAATTCGTGGTGATCGGTCCAGGCCCTGACAACGCGGCGCTGTTGCCGGCGGCGAAGCTCACGCTCCAGACCCGGCTGTTTCAGGCGACAGTGGGTTCATACCAGTTGGAGGGCATCAAACTGGCGTATCCGGGTGCAAGCATTGGCGTCATCTCAGGGGAATCCAACATGCTGGACGCCACTCAAGCGCTCAAGCTGGCAGATGCGGCCATGTACGAGGTCAAACGGGCTCGCAAAGCCGTCTCCAGCACGCACGCGGCAGCGGACGGATTCGCGGTGGTCAAGGGCATCTAAAATAGGCCCGATGGCCGACCAAGCGCCGGGTCGATTTCCAGCGAGAGGCGTGTCCGCCCGAGGCGTCCAAGCGTTGCTTGCCTTACCCGCCCCAAAGCACCATGAGATATACCCCCCCACGCGCCACTTCCAAAGCGCCCCAGACGCCGTTCCGTAAGGATCCGCTGGATGACCAGCGCTACAAAGACCTCATCAGCCGGGCAAGCGCCTTTTTCGCGAACGCCGAACGCGATGTCGAAGCCGAGAAGTTGGCGGCCATCGCGGAAATCAAGGAACGCATGGCGCTGTACGGCTTGACCGTTGAAGACATCCTGCGGGGCGAAAAACTCGCCTGAACTTCCATCACAAGCCTGCCGCTGGCGATGCCCCTGCGACACGGCATCCCCCCTTTACCGCCTTGACCGCCACCGATCCACACGCCCTGCTGGCGGCCGAGCGCCGTTCGACCCGGGCCTTTCTTCCGACCCCGGTCCCTGACGAACTGCTGCGGCATCTGGTCGCCACCGCCCGCCTGGCCCCCAGTGGCGCCAACCTTCAGCCCGGCAGCTTCATCGCCGTGCAGGGGGGCGTGCGCCAGCGCCTGTGCGACGAACTGGTGCAGACCTGGCGCGAGGGTGGACACGAAGGGGAGGACTACGACTACTTTCCCCAACCCATGCCCATGACGCTCAGGCGCCGCCAGATCGCCTCGGCGCAGGCGCTTTACGCCTCGCTGGGCATCGCCCGCGACGACCGCGCCGGGCGTGACGGACAGTTCGAATGCAACTTCCGCTTCTTCGACGCGCCCGTGGCCCTGATCGTCACCATCGACCGCGACTTTGGCAGCGGTGGCTACATGGACCTGGGCATGTCCATCTATGGGCTCATGCTGGCCGCACAGTCGTGTGGCCTGTCCAGTTGCGCCATCGGCGCGATGGCCTCCTTCCCCAAGCTCATCCGCCGGCACCTGGCCCTGGACGAGCGCGTCAACATCGTCTGCGGCATGGCCATCGGCCATGCCGATCCCGACGCCCCCGTGAACCAGACCCGCACCACCCGCTGCAAGCTGGACGAGTACTTCCACACCGTGGGGTGACAGCCTCAGAGCCGCTGGACGATGGCGGCGGCACCGATGCCACCGGCACCCGCCACCGCCGTCATGCCCAGATCGCCCGCCACGCCGTCCAGCACCAGGTCGGCCAGCAGACGCACCAGCGCCACCGCGGCCGAAGCACCGATGGGGTGGCCACGTGCCAGTCCTCCCCCGCGCCGGTTGACACGTTGGGGATCGAGCGACAAGGCGTGGAGAAAGCTCAGCCCCTGAACGGCAAAGGCATCGTGCAACTCGACCGCGGCGAAGGTCCCGGCATCGCCCAGGCCTGACCGGGCCATGGCCGCGCGGGCCGCGACCTCGGCCGCCAGCAGCGGTGTTTCGGGCGCGGTCCCCACCGATGCGCTGGTCAACCACCGAGCTTGGGGTTTCAGGCCCAGGCGGTCACAGGCGTCGGCGCTCGCCAGCAGCACCCAAGCGGCGCCGTCGGCCTTGCCGGAAATGCCCAGTGGGCCCACGCTGCGGTCCGGATGGCGGGCCTGCATCGCCGCCCACTCGCCACCCAGGTCCCGGGCCTTGACGGCGGCGGGCATGCGCGCCACGCGGGCCAGGTCCAAGGAACGCGGGCCGAGGTCATGTGTCACCCCGACGACCGGCACGATTTCACTTGCCGCGTTGGCCATATGGGCGCGAGCGAGCGCGTGGCTTTGCACGGTGTAGCGGTCTTGCTGGTCGCGTGTCCACGCGGCCTGCAGGGCATACCGGGCCGCGGACACCAGCATGTCGGGGTCGCGCTTGGGGTCGGGGGCGAAGGCCGGTCGTTCGTAAGCGATCGCCGCCTCGCCCGGATGGCGCGGCCGGTGCTGGCGGATGGGCGCGCGGCTCCAGGCCTCGACCCCGCCGGCCACCACCACCGACGCCTGACCCGAGGCCAGCAGTCCGACCGCCAGGGTCACCGCGTCCAGGCCGGCACAACACTGGGTGTCCACCGAGTAGGTGGCGCATGCCTCGGGCAGCCCAGCGGCCAGGGCCAGCATGCGGGCGGGGTTGCCGCCGGCACCGAGCGCGTTGCCGACCACCAAGGCATCCACCGCCGCAGCTGGTAGACCCGCTCGCTCAAGCAAGCCCTGCAACACCGGCGCGCCGATCTCATGCGCGGCCAGCTGGCCAAAAGCCCCGGCGTGCGGGACCACGGCGCTGCGCGCCCAGCCGGCAATCAGTGCAGAGGGCGCAGACATTGCGTTGCTTCGCCAGAGAGAAGGTCGGTCATTTGGAGGAGTTGCTGTCCCAGGGCGTGGTGGTCCGTCTTGCCGCTGGCGGTCCAAGGCCAGTCGTCACAAACCACAAAACGCCGCGGTACCTTGTACGCTTCCAGCCGTTCGCGACACCAGGCGGTCAGTACCGAGGCCGCCACCTGGGCCATGCCAGGGCGCGGCTGGACCACCGCCACGACCTGTTGACCACGCACCGGATGCGGCAGCCCATGGACCGAGGCGACAGCGATCCACGGCGACGCGGCGAGCACGGTCTCCAGCTCTTCGGGAAACAGGTTCTTGCCCTGCGTGACGATCATGCGGTTCTGCCGGCCCATGAGCAGCAGGCGACCCTGGTCGTCGAGCCGGCCGACATCGCGCACCGACAGCCAATCGCCATCGCGCAGGGCGGCGGTGGCGTCGCCCCCGCCGCCAGCGTAGTCCATGAACACCATGGGGCTGCGCACATAGATCAGCCCGGTGCCGTCGCCCGGGCTGGGGTCGCGGATGTCGAGCTCCACGTTGGCGAATGGCTCACCCACCACCTGCGGCGGCACGGTCGCGTCGGCGTGCATCCAGGTGATGAAGCTGGTCTCGGACGCGCCGTAGAACTCGATGATCTGCGCACAGGGAAACAGCGCCTGCAGCGTGGGCGTCTGCTCTCGCATCCATCGGGCACCGCTGATCATGATCAGCTTCACCCCCACCATCGGTGCCAGCTGGCGGCGCTCGGCCAGTTCCAGCAGCACCAGCAGTTGGCTGGGCACCGCCACCAGGCAAGGCGTGTCGCCCCGCGCCAGCGTCTCGATCATGCCCGGCGCAGAAAAGCGCTCTTGCACCACCACGCCCGCGCCGCTCCACAAGCCCAGCATGACGCCGAAGAGAAACAGCGAATGGGAAAACCGCCCCGGCACCAGCATGCGAGCGCAGGTGTCGGGCCCGAAGGTGTCGGCACAGACACGAAAGCTCTCCGTCCAGGAGCGGTGGTGTCGGCGAAAACCCTTGGGCAGGCCCGTGCTGCCGGAGGTGAAACCAATGTAGAAGGGCGTCGTGGGCCCAGGTGGCACGGGCGAGGCGGGGCTGGTGTCGAGCGAGGCCAGCACGGCCTGGCGTGTGGCGTCGGTCCAGTCCGGATCGCTGACCGCCGCGCAACGCCCACTGGCGATGGCCCCCAGGAAATCGATCACCCGGCGCTGGATCGGCAGCCTGTCGTCGACCAGCACGGTGGCGGGCGCCCGCGAGCGTTGCAGGGTCTCGGCCACTTGCTGCACCGCCGCGTGCAAGTCGGCGAAACTCAGTCGGGTCTGCCCGTCGTCGACGGCGATGGTGTCCGCACGTTCGATGGCCCAGCGCGCCAGGTGCGAGTGAACCAGCTCGGGCAAGACCTCAGGGTTCATTGCGCGGCGCGGCCGCCGAATTGCCAATCGGGCAGTCCACGGGCGACCGTGTGCACGACCATCGCCGCGACCACACACTTGATCAGGTCACCCGGCACGAACACCAGCGTGCCCGCGATGGCCTGCGACCAGCTCAGGTGAGCGATGTTGACCAGTCCGATGACGCCACACATGTGCACCACCAACAGCCCACCCACGGCCGACGCGACGAAGGCGCTGACGGCCGCGCGACGCGGTGTGGCGGTCGGCAGCGAGGCCATGATCAGGCCCGTCACCACCGCACCCAGCGGCCAGCCCAGCAGGTAGCCGCTGGACGGCGCGAAGAAAACGCCCATGCCACCCCGGCCACCCGAGAGCAGGGGCAGGCCCAGAGCCACGGCCGCGAGGAACAGCAGCATGGCCTGCAGCCCACGCTTGGGGCCCAGCATGCAGCCGGCCAGCATCACGCCCAGGGTCTGCAAGGTGATGGGCACACCCAGGGGCAAATCGATCTTGGGAATCAGGCCGAACACGGCCAGCAGCGCGGCAAACAGCGGCACCAGGGCCAGGGAGCGGGAGGAAGTGTTCATGAAATGATGAAACGGAAAAATGTGCGGAATGTTGCGCGAAATGCAACGCATCGGCTCATTTTTCGAGCCTCACGTGGAGTGTATCGGCGACACGGCGTGCCACGACCAACATCTGGATGGTCAGTGGGGCCAGCAAGCGCAAGCCCCCGGCTCGGCCCGTGCGAACCCGGTGCGCATCGTCCAGGCGTTTCCATTGCAGGAAAAAGTGCTCCGTGAAGCGCATCATGAGCGCCAGTTGCAGGCTGAGCCGGTCCACGCGCACGCCCACGCGGGCCAGCGGCGACAGCAGCCATTCGAACACTTCCAGCAGTTCGGTGTGGCGGGTGCTCAGCGTGAGCGACACGCCCAGCCAGGCCATGGCCAGCAGCCGCGCCGCACTGGTCAGCCCCAGCATGGCCTGGCCCATGACGGCGTGAAAACCCGCCACCAGCGAGGCCGCAAACAGCACCGACACCACCAGGCGCCGCACGCCGGGCGTCGGACGGCCGAGGGAGAGAAACACCCCCAGGCCGACCGCTGCGGCGAACAGCAGCACCATGGGCCGCTCTGTCAGGAACAGGCCCGTGCCGCCGGCGGCCAGCACCAGCAGCTTGAGTCCGGCAGGCCACGTGTGCAGCCAGGTGCGCCGCTCCAGATAAAGGCTTTGCATGCTTGCTCAGGCCACGTTGGCCTCGGCATCGATGCGCAAGGCGTGCGCCGCGACACGTTGGACGATGTCGGCTTCGTAGGCCGCGCAGATCTCGGCACCGGGGCCATCGGCACGGACAGCGCCCTCGGCCAGCCAGATCACTCGCTCGAAGCCGCGCACATGGTTCAGGAGATGGGTGGAGACGATGATCTGCTGGCTGGCCTGGCGGATCTCGTGGTCCAGCAAGGCCTGCCCGGGTAGGTCCAGGCTGGCGAAGGGTTCGTCCAGCAGCAACAGCCGGGGCGCGGCGATGGTCAGTGCCAGCCAGCACACGTGTTGGCGCTGGCCCTGGCTGAGGCTGGTGATGGCGCGCTCGGCCCAGTGGCCCAGGCCACGCGCCTGTAACCACGCGCGCGCCTGTTCGCGCGCTTGGCGCCGCTGCAAGCCACCCACCTCCAGCCCCAGCGCGAGCTCTTCTTCCACCGTGGGGAAAATGATCTGCTCGTCCGGGTTCTGGAACATCATGCCGACCGAACGCGCCCGGTGATCGGCGCCACCCACATCGGCACCGTTGATCCACACCCGACCGGACCGGGGCGCATCCAACCCACACAAGAGGCGAAAGAGGCTGCTCTTGCCGGCGCCGTTGTCGCCGATGAGGCCGATGCGGGCTTCGTTCAATTCAAGATCGAGCCCGCGAAAAACCGTGGTGCGTCCACGAACGAGCGTGACGTCCTCCAAGCGAACAGCGCGGTCACCAGGCATGTGCGGTCATTGTCGAAAAGGTGACGCTCGTCCAGGAGCGATTCAGGTGGAGATGGGCAATCGCGAAGTGTAGCCCGCCGCCTGCGCGCCTTCTGCGTCGGCATGGCGCGGCCCGCTGCTCGCCTTCGCGATCCATCCCAACAGGGCGGCCGCCAATGCGCCATCGCCGATCAGACAACGAGCCAGGATGCAGCTTAGACCACAAAACCCAGCACAAGAAAGGGTAAATACCGCTGCTTGCCAGACATGCATGCACTATTCTGCATGCCTGCACCACCCATCAGAGCGCAAGGAAAGCCACATGAATCAAGTCTTTCGTTCAAGCAGGGTTCACGTCATCGCCGTCGCCGGAATGGCCACGCTGGCGGCCTGCACCAGCCCGTCCAAGGCGCCGGTCTCACCCATGTTTCAGACGTGCGACATGAAAGGCATCGGCCAGCTCTACGTTGACAGCCAGACCAAGGTCATTGCTGTTCAAAGCTTCAAGGCGGGCGAGGTGGTGCGCCTGGCCCAGTCGCCCGCGCCCGACGTGAAGACCGCGGTGGATGTGTGCATGGTGAAACTGGTGGTCGGCCCTGGCCATGCCGGCCCTGCCACCGCCCCATCCACTTCGCCGGGCATCGGTATCGAGGTGTGGCTGCCGGCGCGAGAGCAATGGAACCAGACGATTCGCGCTTTTGGCAGCGGCGGCTGGGCGGGGGGCTACTACGCCGATCCGACACGCCTGGGTCAAAGCGGTGGTGGCAACGCCATGTTTTTGGGTGCGGTGCAAAAAGGCTACGCCGTCAGCGGAACCGACCACGGACACGGTGGCACGGTCTCGGGTCGCAATGCGTCGTTTGCCATGAACCCGGATGGTTCTGTGAACACCGTGCTCTGGCGTGATTTCGCCGAGCGAAGCCTGCTGGAGCAGGCCTTGAAAACCAAGGCGGTGGTCCAGGCCTACTACGGCAAAGCGCACACCCGGGCCTACTTTGACGGCTACTCCACCGGCGGGCGCCAGGGCTACAAGCTGGCGCAGAAATACCCCGAGCAATACGACGGCATCCTGGCGGGGGCGCCCGCGTTCAACTGGTCGCGCTTCATCACCGCCGAGCTGTACCCGCAGGTCGCCATGCAGCAGGACCTGGGGCGCACCATCCCCAATGCCAAGCTGCACGCGGTCAGCGCACTGGCCCTGCGCGCCTGTGGCGGGGCACAGGCGGGCTGGGGCTTCCTGCTCGACCCCCTGGCGTGTGCCTACAACCCCGCGCGTGATGCCCAGGCGCTGTGCGCCGGCGAGGTGGGAGACGATGGCGTGCGGGGCAGCGGCTCACCGTCGACCTGCCTCAGTGCGAAAGAGGCGCAGGTCGTGAAGAAGATCTGGTACGGCATGACACGGGACGGCAGCGCACCCGATCCCGGGCAGGACAACGGACGCACCGGTAGCCTGGCCACGAAGGGTGGGCAACTCTGGTGGGGGCCAACGCGCAACACCGACCTGACCGCGCTCGCTGGCGAACAGGCGCCGTTTCCCATCGCCTCACAGCTGACGGCCCTGATCCTGCAAAACCCACGCATCGCCCAGAAGGGCATGTTCAGCAACGCCACCGGCAACGCCGAAGACGGCTGGAAGGCATTGAAATACGCAGACTTGGTGGGCGCCTACGACCGCGGTCTGGCGATGCAGGGCCAGTTCTCGGACATCAACACCGACGCGACCGATCTCGGCCCGGTGCGTGACCGGGGCGTCAAGGTCCTGTCGTACCACGGCCTGTCGGACCAACTCATCATGCCGCAGGGCTCGCTCCACTATTTTGAGCGCCTGGCCCAACACATGGGCGGCGTGGACAAGGTTCAGGCTTTCAATCGCCTGTTCCTGATACCTGGCCTGGGTCACACGGGACTGTTCAACAACACCGCCTCGATAGGTTTGAACGGGGCCGTGACACCCGCCAACGCCGTACCGCTCCCCGAGCCGGCCACCGGCCGTGACGAGATGTTCAACGCGCTGCGCAGTTGGGTGGAAAAAGGTGTCGCACCCGAACGCATAGAGCTCACCGCCGCCACGGGACAGCTGAGCCTGCCCATCTGCTCGCATCCCAAAAAAGCGGTGTTGACCGGCACCCAACCCGGTGTGGCCACCAGCTACACCTGCCGTTGATCACGCGCCCGCCCGCATGCCGGGTCCGGGCATCAACGCGGCACCAGCAAGGTGGAGTGGGTGTCGGCGTGTTCCGATCCGATGCCACGCGTGTCGGTCACGCTGAAGCGTATGGGCAACGTCTGCCCCGCAAGCGCCTGGGCTTGTTCGGGAGCCAGCCGCACCGTGACGGTGTGCAGGTGGGCAGCGCCGGGTGCCAGTTGCAGCACGGCCGGTGAATCGAGGCGCAAACCGTCCAGGCCATGAACGGCAATGCGGAGTTCGCGCGTGTCTTCCCGCGCGTTCATCACCTGCAGGCGGTACACGTTTTCCACGGCGCCGTGGTCCACCTGCCGGGCCATCACGGCGCGGTCTCGCATCGCATTGATGCGCAGCGTGGGGCGCTGCACGAAGCTCAGAACAAGCATCCCGGCGACAAGCAGCAGCAGGCCACCGTAGACCTGAACCCGTCGGCGCGCCAGGTGTGTTCGCCACATTGAACTGCGGTCGGTTTGTCCTCGAAGTTCGCGCTCCGACGCCATCCGAATGAGGCCACGCGGTGAGCGCAGTTTGTCCATCACCTGGTTGCAGGCGTCGATGCACAGCCCGCAGCTGATGCAGGCCGCTTGCAGGCCCTGACGGATGTCGATGCCAACAGGGCACACCTGCACACACAAGGTGCAGTCCACGCACGCACCGCTGCCACGCGTCACCGGATCGACCCCACGCGGTCGTGCCGAGCGGGGTTCGCCCCGGGCGGCGTCGTAGGCCACGTACAGGGTGTTGGTGTCCATCAGCGAGCCCTGGAAACGCCCGTACGGGCACATGTGCTGGCACACGCTTTCGCGCAGAAAGCCGGCGTTGCCGTAGGTGGCAGCACCGTAAAACGCGATCCAGAAGGCTTCCCACGGACCCAACCGATCGGGCATGGCCAGGGCCAGCTCACGGATGGGAGTGAAATAACCCACCAGTGTGAAGCCGGTCCACAGCGCGAGCAGGGCCCAGGCCAAGTGCTTGCTGCCCCGGCGCAACAGCTTCTGGCCGTTCCACGGGCTTTGATCAAGCCGCAGGCGCGCCTGCCGGTCGCCCTCGGTGTGGTGCTCGATCCACTGGAACAACTCGGTGTAGACGGTTTGTGGACAGGCGAAACCACACCAGACACGCCCGGCCAGCGTGGTCGCAAAAAACAGCAACAAGGCACAGAGCACCAGCAACCCGGCCAGGTAAATCAGGTCTTGCGGATAGAGAACGGCACCCAACAGGTAGAAGCGGCTGCCCTGCAGGTCGAACAGCACCGCCTGGCGCCCGTGCATCTGCAGCCAGGGCAGGCCGTAGTAAAGCGCCTGTGTGAGCCAGACCATGGCCCAGCGCCAGCGGGTGAACACGCCCGAGATCGAGCGCATCTGGATCTTGTTGTCCGAAGGCCCGCAGGTGGCGGACACGATGGGAATGAAGCGGGAAGAAGCAGCCATGGCGGTGTTGGAACAGTTCAGTTGGATGTGTGGGAGGTACCGACCGACAAGGCCGCGGCCACCGGCGCCAGATGGCCGCCCAGCTCGGGACCACCCAGCCACTCGTCCACCCGAAAAAACACCTTGTCGATGTGGACCGTGGACAGACCTCCAAAGGAGCCCTGGTCCCCAGACGTCTGGACGGACAGCCCGTCTTCCTCGCTGCGCAGCAGCACCCAGACCGGTGGGTCGTCGCCCAGTCGGACTGGCGCGACCAGGGAAAAGCCTTCCCAGGGCAGGTTGGCCAGGCCGGCCAGCTGGCCGGTCAACAACCAACTCCGGCGTGCCCCCTCATTGCCCCACAGCGGCGCGTGCCCCAGGGCCACCGTGCCCGCGCGCTGCCCGTTCAGCAGATCCGGTAGCCAGAGTTCGCGCAAGGCCACGTTGCGCGCATGCACCAGCGCCTCAATGGCCAGGCGCTGTGCCCCCACCATGCGGGCCGCTTGGGGATCGTCGTCGCGCAAACGCCGCACTCGGTCGGCCAGATCGAGCAAGGACCCCCCATCACCGCCGAGGGCGATGGGAACAGCGCAGCGCAACAAGCCGGTGTCCACCGCCCGCTGCAAAGCGCTGCGTGGCGCGGCTGACCCACCGACCATGTGGCTGGGTACGGTGAGGGCGTTCAAGGCTTCAGTAGGCATGCCATGTATGGTGTCCGGAAGCCATCTGATCGCCAATGCTCAGTTTTATTGAAATATGACCAGATCAGATGGAGCGTCCTCCGGCATCTGACGCGGGCAAAATCGTCCGCTTCTGATCCGCTGTGCGACGCAGGGACGCGGGATACTCTTCCCATGTTCAAACTGTTTTCTGATCCGCCGCGCCTGGCCCGTGCCGTGGTGGCGACCGCGGGGCTGATGGGCCTGCAGTGGCTGGGCGATGGGCTGGTGGCCTGGCTCGGCTGGCCTGTTCCGGGTTCCCTGGTGGGGCTCCTGGCGCTGCTCGCGGGCTTGCTGTTGGCTGATCGCGTGCCGAAGGCCTTGGACGATGTGAGTGCGCCACTGCTGCGTCACCTGATGTTGCTGCTCATTCCGTCGGTGGCGGCCGTGGGCGTGTATGTGGGCCTGCTGATGGAACACGCGCTGGTGTTTGTGTTGGTGGCGGTGCCGGTCACCGCATTGACGCTGGCCGCCACCGCCTGGACCTTGCAGCACCTGATCCAACGGGTGTCACGGTGATGGTCTGGTCGGGTGCCACGCTGGTGGCCTATCTGGTCGCGCTGTGGCTGTACCGCCGCAGCGGTCATCACCTGTTGTGTCTGCCGGTGCTCACCGGCACGGCCGTGGTGCTGGTCATGCTTGCCCTAACGGGTACCGATTACCCCGTGTATGCCGAAGCGACCCGCGCCTTGCGGTGGCTGACGGGGCCGGCCATCATCGCCCTGGCCGTGCCCCTGTACCGGCAGGCCGCATTGCTGCGACGACTGGTCCTGCCGCTGCTGCTCGCGCTCGCGGTCGGGTGCCTGGTGTCCGTGCTGGGCACCTTGATGTTGTGTTGGATGATGGGCACGCCAGTGGCTTTCGCCGTGTCCCTGGCGCCCAAGGCCGCCACCATGCCCATGGCCATGCTGGCGGCCGAACGTGCCGGCGGGCTGCCTGCGGTGGCGGCGATGGCCGTGGTGGCCACGGGTGTGCTGGGAACCCTGCTGGCGGCGCCTGTACTGCGCGGGCTGCGGATCGAGGACGAGGCGGTGCGCAGTTTCACGCTCGGACTGGTGGCACATGCCATCGGCGTCGCACGCATCTTGCAGACACATCCCGACAGAGTGGCCTTCGCGGCACTGGCCATGGGTTTGAATGGGGTGGCCACGGCGCTGGTGCTGGCCTTGGTCTCGCCTTGGCTTTGAGCGCGGCACCCACCGCCTGCGCTGTACCATGTCCAGAAACTTGGACATGGTCAGATCAGATGAGTGGCTTGCGCATCACCCGTTACCAGCAATTGGCCGAAGAACTGGCCGACGCGATCCGTGGTGGCTTGTTGCGCGCGGGTGAACGTTTGCCTTCCATCCGCGCCACCTGCGAGCAGCGCGGGGTGAGCCCGTCCACCGTGTTCCAGGCCTACGGGCACCTGGAGTCGCTGGGTTTGATCGAGGCGCGTCCGCGCTCGGGGTTTTTCGTGCGTGCCACGCGCCGACCGGTGCGTGCCGGCCCTCAGGTGGCGCCACCCCGGAGCGAGGCCACGCCAGTGGCCATCAGTGAACTGGTGTTCGACCTGCTGGGCTCCACCCGCGACGCCGACGTCGTTCCACTGGGATCGGCCTTTCCAGCGGCCCACCTGTTTCCCTTCGAGGAGCTCGCGCGCAGCGGCGCCCGTGCCATGCGCCGCCTCAAGGCCAGCCAGATCACCGGCGCCCTGACAGCAGGCGATGAGGGCCTGCGCCAGGCCTTGCGTCGGCGCTACGCGCTCCAGGGCGTGCCCTTGGCCGACAACGAACTCATCATCACCAACGGCGCCATGGAGGCGCTCAACCTGTGCCTTCAGGCGGTGACCCAGCCGGGCGACGTGGTGGTGGTGGAGTCGCCCACCTTCTACGCGGCGCTGCAGGCGCTGGAGCGGCTTCATCTGAAGGCGGTGGAGGTGGCCACCGATCCTGCGACGGGGGTGGACCTGGCCGCCTTGGGCGAACTGCTGGCGCGGCAGAAGGTGGCCGCCTGCTGGTTCATGCCCACGTTCCAGAACCCTCTGGGCGCCCTCATGTCCACGGCGCGGCGCCAGGCCCTGGTGGAACTGTTGGCGCTGCACCAGGTGCCACTGATCGAGGACGACGTGTACGGCGAGCTGCATGCCGGTGTGCGGCGTCCGCCCCCAGCCAAGGCCTTCGACCGCGAGGGCGGGGTGCTGCATTGCTCGTCCTTCTCCAAATGCCTGGCACCGGGTTACCGTGTCGGTTGGGCCGCCGCGGGGCGTTATGCGCCGCAGGTGGAGCGGCTGAAGATGATGACCTCGCTGGCCACGGCCATACCACCACAACTGGCCGTGGTCGACTACCTGGCGCAAGGCGGGTACGACCGCCACTTGCGGCGCTTGCGCGAGGCGCTGGCCACACAGCAGCGGCATGCCTGGCGCCTGGTCGAACGGCACTTTCCAGCAGGCACGCGTGTCACCCGCCCCGAAGGGGGGTATTTCATCTGGCTGGAACTGCCACCGGCCGTGGACGCCCTGGCGCTTCACCACCGCGCGCGGGCCTGCTCCATCAGCACCGCGCCCGGCGTGCTGTTCTCGGCCGATCACCGCTTCACCCACCACCTTCGGCTGAATGTGGGACACCCGGGCGACGCGCGCTTTGACCCCGCGATGAGACAGCTGGGGCGCATGGCGGTCGACATGCAGGCCGGCCACTGAACGGTGGCCGTTGAGACTTGCCGAATCCCCGGATTCAACCAGGAACACCGGTCTCGGCACGCAGGCGAACGTCGTCGACCATCGCGCCGTGGGTGCCCACCCGCGTGACCGCCTTCTCCCGGCACAGTTGGGCGATGATGCGGCTCGCCGTCACATGCGTGATGCCCACCATGTCGGCGATCTCCTGACGGCTGGGCAGCCAGATCGCCTGACCCGTGACGGACAGCGCATGGAGACGAAGCAGCAAGCACACCACCCGCCGACGCGCCGTGCCACGGGTGATCTGTGCTGTCCATTCCAGCGCCTCATGGAAATGGCGCAGCAGCCGTGGCGTCAGATCGGGATGGAAGGGGTCCACGGCGGCGGATGGGCCCAGGTGGCGCAGGACGGGGATTTTTTGGATGACCACGTCCGTGCAGGCCCAGGCATCGGTGTCGCGAAAGACCTGCTGCAACGCGTCCAGGCCGAACACACCGCCTGGTCCCAGCAGATGGGCGATACACCGCTCGCCCTCTGCGCTGTACTTTTCCAACCGGACAATGCCCGAATGCACGATGTAGCAACAGGTGGCCAGGCCGTGCGTCTGGTACACCCGCTGACCGGCTTTCACTTGGACGACGTGGGGTGCGGGTGGCCTGGCAGGGTGGTCCTGAAACCCAACGCCCATCGTCACGCCGACTGGCCGCAGATGTGCCATGTCACGGTGCGCACGCGCATGAGCGGGAGACGCTTTGGAGAGAACTTCGGTCATGGACCGGTATGAAGTGTTTTTTGGGGAACCGTCGAACGAACGACCAACACGACCGATGGTCACCGAGGGGCTGTCGATGGGCAATGGTCAGATCAGCAAGAAAAGCGGCGGATCAGATGTTGCTGCCCTGGCTGAGCTCGCTGTCTCTTTTTCAAGGATGCGTTGCGAGTCAAAAAGGCCATGCGCAAGGCGCGAAACGCCACCGTGGTACCCCTCGGCAAGGCCTCACAACGCGGCGCATGGCCCTTTTAGCCGCAACCCGAAGGGAATGGGGTGAACAGACCCTAGAGGCGACCACCCTTTCGATGGCATCCAGCTTGGGCGATTCACGCACCAGACCAGTGTGTCGGCCCATTCGGGGCGGCATATCGGACCGCGGCGTGCCGCATTGCCGACGTCGATTTCCGTGCCACCTTGCAGGATGGGTGCTGCGGAACGGAGCGTGGCGCATTCAATCAAAATGTTGGCGTACCCCCAATCCGAACACGCAGGGACGAGAGGCAGGAACGAGGCGTCGGAAAAGTCGGTGCCGTGGATACGAGCAGAAGGCGCCGACCTCGATCAGCGTCCGCACAAAGCCCTTTTTGATGGTTCAAACATCGCCCCGGGTCCACCATACTGTCGATTTCCACGTAAGACCTGGCTCGATTCTCATGATCACAGCCGGGATCAGAAGCCGCGCAGCTGCATCCAGGCAATGACTTTTTCGAAGAAAAAAGGCGCTCCCGGGTCCTTGTTGATGAGGTGACCCGCCTCCGGCACGATGAAGGCACTGACATCCGTGCCTTCTGTGTAGTTCTCGGGCTCATCGACATAGACGGGATCCGTGGCGCAGTCGCCCGTTGTGGTGCACCAGCGCAGGTCGCGACGCCCCAACGCAAACAAGACCGGCACGCGGATCCCTCGCGTGATGGCAAGGTTCTCCGAGTCCGGCTTGATCGCTTGCAGCTCGGCCAACATCACCGTGTCTTGAAACAGCGTGGTGTACAGGTCGTGAGCACTGGTGGGCACATCGGGAGAAAGACGTTTGATGAAATAGCCCGGTTCGAGACCGCTGCCCAAGCCGAAGCTGGGATGCTCTTCAACAGGCTGCAGGGCGTGTCGGACGGCGTCCATTGCCATGTCGCTGAGACCGTGGCCAACGCCGCTCACGATCACCGCATCAATCGGCGTAGGGTGAACGGCCGTGTGCCAGGCCACCATGCCGCCCATGGAATGTCCATTGACAATGACCCGTTTGAACTTGTGTCCAATGGCACCGCTCTTGAGTTGCACCACTACCTGCCTGATCGCATCGGCCTGGCATCGGAAGTCCATCAGCGTCGGGTCGGGCCGATCGCTCTTGCCATAGCCGGGTCGGTCTAGGTTGAGGGTCACGAAACCTGCCCCGGTGGCATGTTTGACGAAGGAATGCCGCGCTGGATCCAAGGGCCAATCCCAGTACGTGCCATTGTTCGAACCGCCCGCCATCAGCAAGATCAGTGTCGAATCCTCATGAATTTCATGCTGGGTGGCCATCTCCGCAAACAGCTCCATGGTCCCACTGGGTGTCGCCGTTGTTGCAACACGGAATCGATAGGCTTTGCAACTTGCACCCGTGGCCGCCTTGCGTACCGAGGCACTCACTTCTCTGGTCCCGAGCGCGCCTGGGGCGGCGGCCGGTGGTTGGGGCAGACTGATGGTTTGGGCGGGTTGCGCGTCGGCAGCGGACTCCATGTGCGTGGTCGCAACGCGATGGCCGGAATAGGTGGACAGGCGGGGTGAAGCGGTGAAAAGGGAGGATGTCGTCATGTTCAATTCGGCGGTTGTCAATCCAGGGAAATCTTGGCTCGTTGAATCACAGGTCCCCAGCGCAAGCGTTCCTCCCTCACGAAATCAGAAAAATCTTTCTGTGTGGACTTGCGGATTTCAGCGCCCATCTTCAGATAAGCGTCCTTGACGATCGGGTGGTCCAGTGCCTTGTTGATGGCCAGGTTCAGTCGATTCACGATCTCCATGTCGGTGCCATGGCGCACGCCGATGCCCACCCAGATTGCGGCGTCAAACTCCGGCAAACCACGCTCACCAATGGTTGGCACATCGGGCAAGGCAGGCACCCGTGTGCGCGTGGCCATGGCCAGTGCGCGCAGACGGCCAGACCGGATGTGGGGTTCGAGCAGCGGGACGCCATCGAGCATCACGTCGATTTGTCCACCAATGAGGTCCTGCAAGGCCTGGGGTCCGGACTTGTAGGGAACCGGAACGACATCAATGCCCGTCATGCTGCGCAAGCGCTCAAATGACACGTGCGAGGGGGTGCCTGTGCCGCCAAAGCCGTAGGTGTAAATACCGGGCGTCTTCTTGGCAAGCGCGACAAACTCCTCGACCGTCTTCGCTGGCACTTTGGGATTGACGGCCAACACCATGGGGATGGCGGCCAGCGGCGCAACCGGAATGATGTCGTTCTCGGGGTCGTAAGGCAGCTTCTTGAACATGAACTGATTCCAGGCCACCGCAGTCGCACCAAGAATCATGAGGTTCTGCCCATCGCTGGGATTTCGCAACAGGTCGGCAATGGCAATGAATCCTGCGGCACCTGGCTTGTTCTCCACGATCATCGGCTGGCCAAGCGACTTTCCCAGTACATCCGCCAAAGGACGTGCCAACATATCGGCGATGCTGCTTGCAGCTCCGCCCACAATCAACCGGGACGTCTTGGAACTCATTGCCTGAGCGAAAACGGCGGGAGCGACAATCGCCCCCAGGGCAGCGAAGGAGGTCGCAAACAGTGTTCGGCGCGTACTCATGGTGGGGGTTTCTTTCATCAAACGGAGGGGTTGCGGGTGGAGAAGAAGGAGGAGTCGTTCCAGGGCTACATGGACGCGATCGCTTCGATCACTTGCGTGGACCTGACCTGAGCGCGCACAGCCGATCGCAATGACCTGGCGATACCGGCGAGTTGCCGCGCGCGTGTCGTTGCCGGGTCTACCGCGCGTGCCACAGTGATTCCTGCCAAGGCGTGATCCGCCTCCTCCAGCCAGCGGGAGAATTGAGAAAAGGCAGGGTGGTCTGGGGTGAGCGCGTCCATCGCTGCGCGGCCACGCTCCAATCTTTCATGCGCCAACGCCAGCGCCGCTTCAAGCACCGCTTCCGGGCTGTGCTGGAGCTCGAGTTCTGAAAACGTGTTGGTTTCGTCGAAGTAGTGATAGCCATGCTCCGGTCCGCGCGGTTGTACCGCACGGTGGGCCGGGCCAACGCATCCGAGGTAGCGGCCACCCTCGCCACGCCGTGGCTGCATCACCGCCGTGAATGCGTTGCCACGGTGCGCGGTGGAGGAGTTCCACGGCGTACCGTTTTGCCACAACCGTTGTATGTGCTCCAGCGTTCCTGAGGGCATCTCCCCGCTCTGGCGGTACACCTCTTTCATGTATGCCAGATCGATGCTGCCGTAGCGCATCATCATTCTGCTGTATGCGTAACGGTTGCGGCCTTCGCTGGAGCGGGTGTTGAGTCGGCGGAAGGCCTTGGGGCCGGGCTCGGACTGGATGGCGTTCCAGTCCAGTGTGAACCAGCCACCTGCCACGGTGTAGCGGTACCCGGCATCCGGCGGGCAGTTCAGGTGGCCGGATTCCGGCGCCATTGCGTTGTTGTTGGCGTAGAGAAAGTCGAACGTGTTGCCCAGGGCGTCCAGACTGTGTTCCCTCACGATGGGGTGTGCGCTGTGGGGAGCGCCAGGACGGGATTCGAGCGAAAAACCACTTTGTGCATCCGCGAAGAGACCTCCCACCGTGCCCAGAGAGATGCCAGCGTCCCCGACGGGAAATGCCTGCAAACGTGCACGCGCATCCGCCGCATCCGAGCTGAACTGAAGCAGATGAAAGGTCGCCGGACCTCGCCGTACACCATATCCCCACTGAGCCTGCGGCTCGCCGGTGTTGGCGCCGCCATGGTGCACATAGGCCAGGCCCGCGGCGTTCATGCCTGGATGGCCCGCCATATGAAAATTTCCGAGCACTGGGATAGAGCCATTTGCCGAAAACGGGGTGTAGATGAAGGGGTGTCCCTCCTCCGGGAAAGCGACGATGGTGGCTTGGAAGGTGCAGTCGTGGTCGGTGCTTGAACCGGCGATGAGGGAACCGTCCGCCGTGGCACGTCCCCATGCGCAAATCCCACTGCACATGTCGGTTTCTGCCGTCAGCGTGCTGGCAGCAACGCCCAGGTAGGCGGCTGTGATGCGTGCGTCGCTGTCGCCCTCCATCTGTGCGAAGGCCATGGGACGGGCTTCCCGGGCTGGCGGTCGGATCCCTGTCCAAATCGCCACCGCCTGTTGGCGCGTCATCGGCAGACCAGCGTCGGTGCAGCCCTGCGCCATGCCCGACGCGAACGCCAACACGTCGGGCGTCAGGCGTTGCAGCTCGGCCTCCCAACGGGTGATTTCAAGTGCTTCGGTATCGGTGAAGGTGCGCTTGGCTTGTTGGGCGAAGACCCAGGGGCCGTATATGTCGATGACCTGCTGCGCATACTGCCAGCCCATCTCGGCATTGCTCCCTTGCAGCACGACCACGGGACAGATGGTGGGAACGAGGGGCACGTGGCCGGCGAACTGGATTTCAGCGCTGCGCCTGAGCTCGGGCCGTTGCACCGGGTTGGGAGGGCTGCCCGCCTCGCAGGCCAGTCGGATGTTTTCGCAAGCCGCTATGGACCGCTCGAAGCCACGCCGAGCCTCCTCGACAGCGGCCTGGACATCTGAGGCGGCGGCGGCAAATTCCCGATGGGTTCCGTCAGCTTGACCCAACCCCCATTTGGCCTGCGCGAGTCCAAGCAGCACGCTGTCGAGCGCGGTTCGTCCCGCGACATGGACGGGATCACTCCATCCTCTTTCAACAAAGGATCTGTTGGCATCGTGAACGGCGAACAACGCCTGCGTGCGCAACTGCTGGGCTTGGATAAAGGGGTCGGTCATGCTGGGGCTTCTCTGGATCAGGTGAAGATGAATGGATCGGTCTATGGGTTGCAGCGCCTAAGCGTGTCGCGCATCGCTCCGGTGCGCGAGTTCGGTCCCCAATTGCTTGGCACGGCATTGGCAGTGGGTAAAGCGGCGCAGGGCACTGGAGAGCGTGCGCAATTGCGCTGCCCTTGGTGATCCAGCATCCAGTTGCCCAAGGCGGTCTAGGCCCTGACTCAAGGCCTCGCGTGCCTTGTCCAGGATGGCCATGAAATAGCCGCTGTTGGCCACGCTTCCCTGGGCTTCGCATGCGCGTGTCCACTGGGCCTGGGCCAATGCAAGCAGCCGCTGTGCGCTGGCCTGAGCGTCGCGAACCAGGGCTTCTGGCGAGTCCTTGAGGCGGATCTCCCAGAACTCATTGACCTCATCGTGGTGGTGGTAACCGTGGCCAGGTATGTGCATCAAGGTCCGCCGGTTTGCGGGACCGATACAGCCCATGTACAGGCCGTTGCCGGCGCTGTCGGGTTGCATGACGCTGGTGAATGCGTTCACACGGTGGCACACCGAACTGGGCCAGGGTGCGCCTCCGAGCCATGCCTGCTCCATGTCGTCGCGCGACATGGGGGACCCATCGGCGTCCAGGCGCGGGGGCGCGCTGCCGCGAAGAATCCCCTCCATCGCTTCGACGTCGATCCGGCCAAACTTGGCTTTCAAGGCATCAAAGTGGTAGCGATTGCGCCCTTGCGAACTCTTGGTGGACAAGAGTGGGCTCACTCTGGCGGGCCCCAGGTGCAGGTGGTGCAAGGGCGCGTCCTCGAACCAGCCCTCGATCGGGTTGTACTGGTAGCCCGACTCGGGCGGTTGAAATCCGCCGCTGGAGCGCGGGTGCATGGAGTTGTTGTTGGCGTAAAGAAAGGTGTACCGGTGACCTTGTGTGTCGAAGCTGTGGGTACGGACGATGGCCTCGTGGCCAATGGCCAAAGACGGTCTCGCTTCGCACACATAGGCACCATGGACGTCGGCATAGAAGCCCCCGACGGAGCCCAGGATCGTCCCAACATCCCCGATGGGGCAACTCATTTCGAAGTCCAGCGCTTGCTGGGTGTTGCTGGCATAGCGCAGGTTGTGGAAGGTGGAAGCGCCCCGGCGCAGGCCGTAGCCGCGGTCGGCCTCGTGTTCGATGCCGTGCAAGCCGCCACCGTGGTGCACGTAGGCCAAGCCCTTGTCGTTCATGCCTGGGTGCCCTGCGAAGAAGTACTGGCCCAGCTGGGGAATGAATCCGTTGACCGAAAACGGCGTGTAGACGTAGGCATTTCCTGTGTCTGGATAGGCAACCACCGTGGCCTGGAAGGTGCAATCGTGGTCGGTGGTGGAGCCCGCGACCAGTTGCCCATGCGTCGTCGCGTCGCCCCAGGCGCAGCATCCGCTGCACAGGTCCTCGTGCGCTTCCACGTCCATGGGACGCACTGTCTGCCCGCCCAGGTAGGCCGAACTGGACCGGTCGTCACTGCCTTGACCCGCAGGCGCAAGGTCGCGAATGCCGTGGCCCTTGATGCCTTCGCGGATGGGTTCGAAGTGACCGGTCCAGAGTTGGATGGCATTCCAGTAGTCCAGGGGGATGTTCAGAGCCCTGGCCGCATCCACCCAGCCGCGAACCATGTCGCAGATCTCTGGTGTGAGGCGTTCGAGGTGTTCGTGCCAAAGACGAATCGTGCGCAGATCGTGGTCACTGAATTTGCGATCGGCCACGGTCTGGAAAACCCAGGGTCCATAGACATCGACGACCTGCTCGATGTACTGCCGTCCCATCTCGTAGGACGACCCTTGCAGCAGCACAATGGGGCAGACCGTGGGCACGATGGGCACGCCGTCCGCGAACAGGATCTCCGTGTCCCGGTGTTCCAGGACAGGTGGTGGGGCGTCCAACGAAAGAGCGGGTCCTTGATCGTCACCGTCCCTTGCTTCTTCTTCCAGTCTGGCCAATGACCGGGTCACGAGGTCCGTGCAACGTGCAAAGGCCGCCTCGGCCATTTCGGCATCTTCGGCGCTTGCGGTGAACGCCGTGAAGTACATCGCGGAGCCACAGAAGCGGCCCATGTGCCACTTGGCCTTGGCCAGGTACAGCAGCGCCAAGTCGATGGCTTCGCGCTCCCGGGCGTAAGGTATCGAATCGGTGTCTTTTCCGTTCAAAACCCTGATGGCGTCCGCGACGGCTTGATGGGTCGTCTCGAATGCGCGCTGCAGACGCGCTTGCCGGTCGCTCTGCGCCTTGTGTTTTTCCCGTGCGATTTCAATGTTCATTTGTGCCATCTTCAGAATGCTGCACACCGCTCTGACGTGCTCGCTGCGATGGAAATACTAGGAGCCCCGTCTTTGCGTGGGAAGGCAGTCATTCTTTGTCATGAAAACCAAAAGTTGTCATTTATTGACTTGAACTTCAAATAAATTGGCAAAATGAGGCTAAATTCTCGCCATTGAGAACACTTTCAGCTGTCATTTTTCATACCCGCACTCCGCCATGAAACTGCAACAACTGGAGTCATTGGTCGCGGTGGTGCAGCACGGCAGCATCCGCGCCGCCGCACGACATCTGCACCTGTCACAGGCCGCGGTCACCAAATCCATGCGACTGCTGGAAGAGGAGGCGGGCATGGCGCTGCTGCAGCGCCGTTCGCGCGGCATCGACCTGACGGACGCCGGTAAACGCTTGGTCGCGCGCGCGCGCATCATCACGCGCCAGGTGTCGCTGGCGCGTGATGATCTGAAGCAAACCGCCGGTGGCGATGCGGGCAGTTTGCGGGTGGGCATCACACCGTTTGTCACGCGCGCCGCACTGGGTGAGGCCTTTGGCTGGTTTCGCCAGCGCTACCGGAACGTGCAACTGGAGCTGGTGGACGGACTGGTGCATCGCGTGTTGCCTCGGATCCGCGACGGGTCTCTCGACTTGGCAATAACCATTGGTGACACCGCAGCGCAACTCAGCGATGACTTCAATGTCGAGCAGATCCAGCGCATGCGCCAATGTGTGGCTGTGCGACGTGGCCACCCGGCCTTGACGGCGCCAAGCGCTGCCGAACTGGTTCAATACGAATGGGTGGCCACGCAGCCCATGGGTGGTGACGGGCAAATGCATTTGTCGGCCATGTTCGCCTCGGCGGGGGTGTCGCCCCCAGAGCGCGTGATCATCTGCGAAGCGCTTCAGGCCATGGTTCTGTTGCGAAGCTCGGACGGTGTTGCCATCATGCTGCGGGAATCCTTGGCCCTGCCGGAGATGCAGGACATCGTGGCCATCGAGCACACCGGTCTGCAGCCTCCCGACGTTGCGTTGATGCGGGTGACCCGCTCAGACATACCACTGACGCGGGCTGGCGAATACTTCGCGCACTGCATTGAGCAGACAATTCGAAACGCGAAGTTCGTGTGATTGGCCGCGCAGGACAGGGCAGGGCACCTTGACTCAGGCCAGCACCGCACCAGCGCCCGAGACGCCCGCCGGCAACTTCAGCAGATCCAGCATGTTGCGCACGGTGCAGGCTGCCGTTGACGTCACCGGCAAGCCCAACCTGTCCTGCGCGGCCTGCAGGGCGGGCAGGGAGGGCATCTGCACACAGGCCGACAGGACCACGACGTCGGCGTTGGCAGTGCTCAGCCGCTTGACGTCCTCCAGCAAGCGCATGGGGTCACGACGGCCCACTTCCAGGTTGTCGGGGATTTCGAAGCAAATGCGATCGATGACCTCGATGCCTTCGGCCTCGATGTAATCAACGACCTTGTCGGTCAAGGCCTTCATGTAGGGCGCCATGAACGACACCTTCTTCGCTCCCAGGGCCTTGAGCCCGTGGATCAGCGCGCCTGCAGAGGTCATCACCTTCGACTCCGCGCCGGCCGCAACCACGGCCGCGGCCATGTCTCGCTCCACCTGGCGGTGAAAGCCCGCCCCTTGGGCCATGATCGCGACCAGGCAGGCCGTGCTCATCACGTCCACCCGCGCGTCGGCCAGCTCTGCCGCGCAACGCGCCGTCTGCGCATTCATGGCCTTGAGCTCTTCCGGCGTCACCTTGTGCATGCGCATGCGGCTGGCATGGAAGGTGAAGCGCTCGGGATGCGCCGCTTCGCGCGCGCGCAGCATGGCCGGTATTTCGGTCTCCATCGTGGTGTTGGAGCTGGGCACCATCTGGCCGATGCGGATGATGCGTGAGGGATGTGCTGTCATAGGCTGTCCTTGGCCGCCTGAAGGCGGCGTCTGAAATCGTCGGGTATGGGCACGGCGCGACGCTCCGTGCGCGGAATGCACACGGGGCTGAACACGCCCTCGAACACGGGCTGTCCGTTCGGCGTCGTCGCCTTGACCATCACGTCGTAGCTGGCGTTGCGGATCTCACCGATGGACACCGCCATGTCGAACACGTCATGGGGCCAGAGCGCGCCCTGGAACACCAGCGACATGCCTTTGCAAGGTGTGTCGATGCCGAGGTTCTTGCGGTAGTGAGCAGCTTCCGCGCCCAGGAGCTGTTCGTGAAACAGGGAGACGGCGGACACCAGGTAATCGGTGAAACGCGGCGTGTAGACCACCCCCGCGGGATCGCACTCGCCCCAGCGCACCCGTCGGCGCACCACGAAGGGTTGTGCGCTGAGCACATATTCCGTCGGCTCGGTCATGGGAGCGTGCTCAACCCAAGGCCTGCTTGCGCGCCACGTCGATGGCCGCCACCAGCTCGGGAAACTGCTCACGCAAGCGGTCTTCGCCGATGCGGCCCGTGCGGGTCATGTAGCTGAGGACAAAGTCGTGGACCCGCCCAACGTCCATGTGGCGGGCGATGTTCTCGTACCAGTCGAAGCTCTTCTCCGATGCTTCGATCAGGCGGGTTTTACCCGGCCGGCGTTGGGCTTCATACGCCTGGGTGATGGCGGACACATCGTCGGGATGCGCCACGATGGCCTGGGCCAGGGCGATCGAGTCCTCCATCGCGATGCGGGTGCCGGAGCCGATGGAAAAATGGGCACTGGACAGCGCGTCGCCGATCAGCACCGTCTTGCCCACCGACCAGCGCTGGTTGCGGATCACCGGGAACTGGCGCCAGATGGAGTTGCTGGAGATCAGGCGCTCGCCGTCCAGTTCAGGCGCGTAGATGCGCTCGAACAGCATCTGGCGCTCGTCGTCGTTCATCTGGTCGAGGCCACAGTGGAACCAGGTCGCTTCATCGCATTCGGCGACGAAGGTGCTCATGGTCGTGCTGTAGCGGTAGTAATGCGCCACGAAGTGCCCACCCGCATGTTCTCGAAACACCAGGGCCGGGTTGGCGAACAGCTTGTGGGTGCCATACCAGGCAAAGCGGTTGTGCAGGCTGCGCTGCGTGGTACCAAAGGCCTGGGCCCGCTGGGCACGAACGACGGAGTTCACACCGTCGGCGCCCACCACCAGATCGGATTCGGCGGTGATGCGTTCCAGACCACCGTTCTGGAGGTCCTGGCGTGCCGAGAACCGCAGATCGACGTCGGCGCTCCAGCACATCTCCTGCAGGATCTGCAGCAACTGGATGCGGGTGATCGCACCGCCCCCCGCACCTGGCCGTTTGACATCGATGCTCTGGTCGTTCAGGCGTATGGTCTGCTGGTGAGAGAAATGCATCGCGGCGCGCAACGCGTCGTGCGAGGCCTTGTCGGCCGCCTCCAGGTGCGACAGACCGGTGTCCGCCATCACGACGCCAAAGCCGAAGGTGTCCTCGGCCTTGTTCTGTTCGTACACTGTGACCGAAAAGTCGGGTCGCTGGCGTTTCACCAGCAGGGCCAGGTACAGGCCAGAAGGGCCACCGCCCACGATGCCAATCTTCATGCCACGTCTCCCGTGATGCGCAGGTTGTCGCGCGAGAACTCGGCGACGTGGCCCACCAGCCCTCCCGTCAGGGCGCCGTACCACACGGCGGGCTTGAAGCCCAGGGCCTTGCGGTTGAAGCTCAATTCGCCGGCGGTCGTGATGCGGGTGTAGCCGCGCGGACCGGCGCTGACCGTCACTGCTGTCTGCAGGCGCGCCTGCTCGATCAGGGGTCGGAACTCTTCGACGTTCAATACGAACAACGTGGCCATCACAACACCCCCTCGGTCAGGTGTTCAAGTTCTGCCCCCTTGCGGCGCCAGACGTCGTCTATGCAACTGAACGCGGCGGGGTCTCTCAGGTCTTCGAGTTCCATGCCGGCGCGGATCGTGCGTTCGGCGTCCTCGGCATCCAGCTCCACCATGGGGCGCAGTTGGAAGGTGATTTCCAGCGGGTAGCCGTTGGGGTCGGTGAAGTAGAGGGACTCGATGATTTCGTGGCGCGTTTCGTAACGCAGCGGCACGCCCTGCGCCAGCAGCCGCTGGCGCCACACCTCCAGGTCTTCGACCTTTTCCACCTGCCAGGCGGTGTGGGTGGCGGTGTAGAAGTGGCTCTTGGCAGGCGCCAGGTAGTCAGGACGCTCTGTGCCTATGTAGTAGAAAAAGGCGATGGTGCTGCCGTTGCCACTGTCAAAGAAGAAGTGCAGGAAGTCGGGGTGGCCCTCGGGCCAGCCGCGTGCCGAGATGGCGTGGACCAGGGGCAGGCCCAGCCGGTCGCGGTAGAACTCGACGGTTTCGCGCAGTTTCCAGGTGGGGCGGGCAGTGTGGTGCACACCATGTATAGGCGTGCTGCGGTGGGTGAGCGGGGTGTTCATCGTCAGGGCTCCAGGAAATGATTCGTTGGTGTTCATGCGCCGAAGCGCTGGCGCAGACTGAGCTTGTCCAGCTTGCCAACATGGGTCAGCGGCAATTCGTTCATGACCTCGATGCGTTCAGGCCACTTGAACTTGGCCAGGCCGTAGGCCTGCAGGAACTCGCCCAGCGTGGCCACGGTGGGTTCTGGCGCGCCGGGCTTGAGCACCAGGCACACACACATGCGCTCGCCGAGCAGCGGGTCCTTGAGGCCGATGACGGCACTGGCGGCCACGGCCGGGTGGGTGTTGACCGCGGTCTCAACCTCTTCGGCGTTGATCTTCTCGCCGCCGCGGTCCACCACATCCTTGATGCGGCCCTCGTACACGTGGTAAACCTTGCCGTCGATCAGTCGCTTGGACATGAGGTCGCCCGAGCGATAGAAGCCGTCGCTGGTGAAGGCCTCGGCGTTGCGTTCCGCGGCGTCGTGGTAGCCGTGCACGGTGTAGGGGCCGTGGAAGGCGGGTTCCCCCACTTCGCCGAGGGGCAGTTCTTCCTCGGAGCCGGGCCGCAGGATCTTCACCTCGTCGTGCGGGGAAATGGGCCGTCCCACCGTGCCGTAGCGTGCCTCGCTGCTGTCCGACGGATGGGTGAACATGATGACGCCCTCGGTCATGCCGAAGACATGAAAGGTGGGCACGCCGGTGAGCTTCTCCACCAGTTCCGCCCCCTTGGACGTGATGGAACCACGCGCATGGGCAAAACTCACCACACCTCTGGCCATGGCCGGCTGCAGCTTGGCCAACAATGGGCCGGGCAGCGTGAACCAGGTCGGCTTGTGCTGGCGCAGGATGCCCACCACCGTGTCCGCATCCAATGTGGGCGCCAGCGCGATGGCACCGCCGGCCAACAACATGGGCGCAGAGCAGCACACCAGGTTGAAGTTGTGGATGATCGGCATGGGGTTGTAGAAGCTGTCCTCGGCACGGAAGCCGAACCAGTCGATCACGGCGCGCATGTTGTAGAGGTAATCGCCCGAACTGCGCGGAATGATCTTGGGCACGCCAGTGGTGCCACCCGAGAGCTGGAACAAGGCCACCTGATAGGGGTCGCGAGGCACGGCCAGCACGCGCTGGCGCGCAGCGACCGGGTTTTGCGCCACCCACAGGTCACGCAGCGACAGCGCGTCGCCGCGGGCCTGTCCTCGCGCCACCACCGTGTGCTGCAGGCTGGGCACCTGGGCGCGCATGCGCATCGAGAATGCGACATGGTCGAACTTCGCATCATCGCCCTGCACCAGATGCAGCCGCGCGCGCGCATGCTGGGCCAGGTAGCCGATCTCGCGTTCGCGGTGCGAGGCCAGCGTGCACACCGGAATCAACCCGGCCTTGAAGCAAGCCAGCAGGCCAATGATGAGTTCGTTGCAGTTGGGCAGCTGGAACACCACGCGATCCAGCGGATTCAACCCGAGGTCCAGCAGGGCTGCGGCCGCTTGGTCAGTGATCTGATCAAGTTCGCCATGGGTGATCACACCCTCTGGCCCCACCAGGGCGGGCCGCTGCGCGTGCGCAGCGTGGGTGGCCATGAAGGCCTCGGCCAGCGTGGTGTGGCCGATGAAGCCGGCCTCGGTGTCGCGGCGCAGCTGTTCGGGCGGCGGGTAGACCACGCCGGGCAGGCGGTGGGCGGGGCCGAAGGCCTTGTGTGGTGACGGTGCAAGCATGGTGTTGTGCATCATTCCGGTTGAATGCCTGAAAGTCGAATCACGTCAACCCACCGGGCCTTTTCCTTCTTGACGAAGGCCTGCGATTCGGCCACCGAGCCGGGCATGGGGTAGGTGCCCAGGTTGCGCATCTTGACCACGGTGTCCGCGTCCACCACGGCTTTGTTGGCGGCACTGTTGAGCCATTGCACGGTGGCGGCTGGCGTGCCCTTGGGCGCGAAAAGGGCAAACCATCCCGAGACGTTCAGCTCCGGCACCACGTCCTTGGCCAGGGGAATACCCTCGAGTCCCGGCAGCTCCTGGGCAGCGGTCACCGCCAGCGCCTTGACGCGACCAGCCTTCACCATGGGCATCAGCGGCGCCACCCCGTCGATGTACAGCTGAATATCGCCGTTGACCACCGCCTGGATGCCAGCCGGTGTCGTGCCCATGGGGATCTGCTGGAACCTGACGTTCATCTTCTGGCCCATCATTTCTGCAGCCAAGTGCGGAATGGATGTGCGCACCGGGTTGCCCAAGGTGACCATATCGGGCTTGGCCTTGGCGCTGTCGAGGGCATCTTTCAGCGACCCCGGGCCTTTGGCGGTGTTGGCCACGAGCAGCATCGGGGTGTGTGCGATGGTTGCGATGGTCTCGAAATCACGCTCGAAGTCAAATTTGGCCTCCTTGTAGGTCAAGGGCGAGATGGCGACCACGGCCCCCTGAGGAAACAGCAAGGTGGTGCCATCGGCCGGCGCGGACTTGACCGCGTTGACAGCCACCAGGCCACCAGCGCCAGGCCGGTTTTCGACCACAAAGGTGGCGCCGATCTGGCCGCGCATGTGCTCGCTGACCAAACGCGCAATCACATCGGGTGCGCTCCCAGCGGGAGCAGGCACCACGACCTTGACGGTCTTGCCTTTCAGGTCTTGCGCCTGCGCGGGTGCGAAGGCGGCGCACGCCGCCAGGGCGGCGGCGGCGATCAGTGGATGTTGTTTCATCTTGTCTCCAGGGCGCTTGTGGTGATGGAACGGGTCTTCAGAACCGGGTGTCGAGCCAGTCCTGGATGTGCTGGCCGGCAATCTCCTGGCCGTTGGGCTCACCCGGCTCCAAGGCCAGGCCGTGGTGGTTGCCGCGCACCTGCAGATGGGTTTTGTCCTGGGTGGGCATGGCGGCCAGCATGGCTTGCACGTCGGCGGGGAACACACAGTTGTCGCCCGTGTATTCGATGACCAGAGCGGGTTGCCGCACCGACGGCACCGTCTTCGCCATGGCGGCATTGGAGGACAAGCCCGACCAGGTGGACAGCCACGACTCGGGCGTCACCACACGGGCAAAGCCGACACTGCCCAGGTTGGACACCGCAGGGTCGGCGCCCCAGAGCGTGCCGACCAGACGATCCGATGGGTCCAGCGAGGTGTCCCAGCAACGCAGATCGGCGTCGGTGCGCCAGACCTGGAAGATCGGCGAATGGCTGGCCAGCAGCTTGTCGGCGCGGTTGGGCGCCTCCTTCAAACGGCCGAGCGCCTCGCGTTTGCGTTGAATCATTGCTCGCGCCTTGGCATCGAGGCGTTCACAGCGGGCGACCTGCGCCGCGCGGTAGCGGGCGATGAACTCCGGCGTGTAACGGGCCGACGCCGGCGGACGATGGAAACCATTGGCCGGGCTGAACGGGTCCAGCGCCGGGTCGCAGGAGAAGGCATCGTTCTCGTCCGTGACCGACGGGTCGAGTGCGTTGAGCAGCAGCACGCCCTGGCCTGGATGGGGCGAGACAAAGATCAGGCCATCGACCGGCGGCAACTCGGCCTCGGCCAGTTTGGTGGGTCGCCCCCCAGGCGTGCGGGCGATGCGCTGGCCTGGGGGCAACTGCGACTGCTGGTTGTAGAAGCTCAGCAGACCCGCGCCACCCGAATTGCCCAGCAACACGATTTGCTCGAAACCCAGCGCACGCAACTGACGCACGCCGGCGGCGACGTCGAGCAACGCGATTTCATGCTCCAGCCGCAGGTCGTTGCCGATGGATCGGGGGGCCTGCGCCCAGAACGCCCAGCCCGCATGGAGCACGTCGGGCACGAGGTAGTGGGTCAAGACCATCTCGCGTGGGTGCATGGCCAGCACCGCTTTCTTCTCGCCACCCCGCGCGAACAGAAAGCCGAGCGCCCGCTGGCCGTCCTCGGTGGTCATCGAAAACGGCGTCGTGCTGAACGGCGTCTGCATGCGTGCGGCGTTCCAGGAGGCGCCACGCAGTCCGGCGGTCACGGCGACACGTGGCGTCTTGGTGGGGGTATCGGTCATCTTGCTCCTTAATTGGCGATGCGCTAATTAATAGTCTAAGTTAAATTAGCGCACCGCCAATTACGCGTAAACCCTAGTGAGGCGTGGATTAAACTGGCGCGACGCGACACCAGCCCCATGTCCAAGACCGATACCGACACCCGACTGAAGAAGCGGGCATCCCCCTCCGTACCCGATAACGCCGACGGTGTGCGCAGCCGCGTCGGGCGACGCCCCAAGGCAGCGGGCGACAGCAATTCAGCGGGCCTGACGCGCGAGGCCATCGTGGCGCATGCGCTGGCGCTGGCACAGGACGAACCGGTTTCCGAGATCACCACGGCCCGGCTCGCGCGCGACCTGGGCGTGGCGCCAGGCTTGATTTATTACTTCATGGGCAGCCGCGACGATCTGCTGTCGGCGGTGTTCAACGAAGCGCTCAAACGCCGCGTCGAGCAGTACCCGGAACTGACCGGGGACTGGCGACGGGACATGGAAGCGCTGCTGGCGCAGACACTGCGCTTTCAGCTGCAGTGGAAGGGCATCACCACCTATGTCGCCACCAACAACCGGCACCGGCTGTTCCAGCGCGTGGAACCCGGCCAGACCGACTACGGCCTGGTGTTCTTCGATCGCCTGGGCCGCATTTTGAAAAATGGCGGCTTCGACCCGGAACGTGCCGCCATGGCTTACCACCTGCTGATGCTGTTCATGACCTCGGTGGCCAACGCGCAGGTGCAACGGCAGGAGCCAGCGCAACACCAGGCCTACTTGCTGGAACACCTGTCCATGTTCAACGTCGCCGACTACCCCGGTGCGTATTTCCTGATGCCGGCGTTTGCGCGACTCACCACCGATGCGACAGTGGAAGAGGGCCTGCGCTTGCTCCTCGACCATATAGAGACATGGCGCCCGGCGGCAAACCCCCATGTCCATTCTTCCGTGCCAGCGCCATGACCCGTGTTGTTTTCACCCTGCCTGATCGGTTTGTGTTCTCGACCGACATCCAGATCTACATCAGCCACGTCAATCAAGGTGGCCATCTGGACAATGCACAACTGCTCTCGCTGGTGTCAGAAGCCAGGGTGCGGTTCTTTCAGTGGCTGGGGTACACGGAGGCCGAGGTGGGAGGGCTCTCCATCGTGGTCGGCGACATCGTCGCCCAGTACCTGTCCGAGGGTTACCACGGCGAGACCATGCACGTGGAGATGGTGCCAGCCGATTTCAACAAGTACGGGTTTGATCTGGTCTTCCGCATGACCGAGCGTACCCGGGGCAGGGAAGTTGCCCGTGGCAAGGTGGGCATCGTGTTCATTGACAAGATCAGCCGCAAGGTGGCCTCCATGTCGCCCGCCATCGTGGAGCGTCTGCGCGCTGCCTGCCGCTAGCACATCCGCGCGGGCTTCGAGGCCTGGACGCCACCACGTCCGTGGGCCCGCTGAAGCTGATGTCCGCCGTGCTGCAGCGTTGCGAGGCGCTGATGCTTCAGAGCAAGGTTCAATTCGTCCTCAGCCATTCGCATGCGGACGCACGAGGCGCGTTGGACCGCGAGCCCTTCCAACCGGCGCTGATTGGCGAGGACACCCTGGTGGCGGTGTCGGCGCCCGACAAGGTCGGCGCGCCGCAACACCCGCAGTCACGGCGGCGCAGGTCCACCGTGCCCATCCTGGCCTGCACCAGCGAATCGGGCCTGGGCCGCATCGTGCAGGCCGCGACCGGTCATCGGCTGGAGCCCATTCCTGTCGAGACCGTCTTGACCGCCCACCTCGCTTCCGTGCTGCGCACCATGGTGCTGGATGGGCGGGGCATCGCCTGGCTTCCTCGCACACTGATCGACGACGACTTGGTGAGCGGCCGCCTGGTCGCCGCGGCAGGGCCGGATTGGCTTGTGCCGCTGGAGATCAGGCTGTACCGCGATGCGCCGGCGCAGGGCCAGGCCAGGGAAGCCTTTTGGAGCAGCGCGGCAAGGGCGCCGTCCGCACCGGCGTGAACCTGTCGGCTAGCCTTAGAAATGCGCCTGAAGCCCCAGCCTGAGACTTCGGCCAGGCAGTGGCGACTTGCCTGGCGCGGTCTGCGTCAGGATGGAATTGGCGCTGTAGGCCAGCCGGTTCCCGATGTTGTCCAGGCGGGCGTACCAGAGCAATTCGGTCGCGCCGGCACGGGTTTTCCAGGTCAGGGCCGCATTCCACAGGGTGTAAGCCGCCGTGGTCCGTTCCCCCTCCGGCACCCGATCCTGGCGCGCCGCGTGGTCTAAACCGATGCGAGCTCCCCATGGCCCACGGGCCCAGGCCAGCGTGGCCCCGACGCGCACCGGCGCGATGCGTGGCAAGGGTTGTCCAGTGTCGAGGTTGGTCGCGCGCACCAGGTCGCCGCGAAGCTCCAGGTCCACCGTCGACAACCCATCCAGCAGGCGCACCGTGCCCTGGGCTTCCATGCCCTGGAAGCGGGCCCGCACCGGCCGGTAGGCGAACTCCGGCAAGTCGTCCCGCATCTCGCCCGTGGCCTCCAGCGAGATGTAGTTGTCGAAGCGGTTGGAGAACACGGCCAGCTTCGCCTGCCGTGGCCCGCTTTTCCATTGCAGGCCAAGGTCCAGCTGGGTCGAACGCTCCTTGCCGAGCGCGGCGTTGCCGCTCTCCCAGGCGCCGGTCGCCACGTGTGGGCCGTTGGCGAACAGCTCATGGTCCTTCGGCGCGCGCTCGCTGCGCGACAGGTTGCCGGTCAGTTGCCACGCAGGCGCCACGTTCCACAAGGCACCGAGGGCCATGCTGGCCGGGTTGAACGCCCTGCGGCCCACCACAAATCGATCGACTTGCGGATTGCCCAGTGATTCGACGGAGACCCGCTCGACACGGCCACCGAAACTCAGCTTGCCCCAGGACAGCCCGAGTTCTTCCAGAACAAACAAGGCGTGTTGCCGGGTGCGGCTGTAAGGCGCGAAGGCCTCGTCGCCGTCGGCCGAGAAGCGCGTGTTGTCGCCTTGCACACCGATGACACCCTCCAGCGCGCCCAGCTTGGCGTGCCGTGTCTCCAGTCGCCAGTCCGATCCCTTGTTCTTGAACCGCGTGCCCGGCTCACCGGCGTCAAACTCGGTATGAGCGTAGTCGGTGTGGCTGGCTTGCGCCTTCACGCTCTTCAGCCACGCACCGGCAAGGCGCCATTCGCCTTCGAGCGCGTACCGGTTGGAGCGCATGCCCAGGGTCACTTCGTCCTCGGCCGGCGTGCCGTAGTCGTTGCGGTAGGTGGCGACCGATGCACCGACATGGCCCTGATCAAAGAACACCGAGCCCCCCAGCGCACCGCCCCGGACATGGCTGGGCGAATTGCAGATGCGATAGGCATGCCGGGTCACCTCGCCCTGTGTGCAGGGCAGCAGGACCGGCACCGACACGTCCTGGGTGCGGCGATCCCATGCGTCCACGTGCAGGCCGACGCGTGCGTTGCCGCCCTCGATCAACACGCCCCCTCCGGCCTCGCGGTTGGCGGTGGCGAACCCAATGTCGGCCTTTCCGGTCACCGAGTCCACGGGTTCTTTCGGAATCCGGTTGTCGATCAGGTTGACGACACCACCCACTGCGTTGCCGCCGTAGAGCAGGGCGCCAGGGCCGCGCAGCACTTCGATGCGCTCCACGCTGAGCGGGTCGGCGGTGACCGCGTGGTCAAAACTCAGGCCCGACGCATCCAGCGTGCTGCCGCTGTTGGACAGGATGCGGATGCGGTCACCATCCAGCCCGCGTATCACCGGGCGGCTGGCGTTGGGTCCAAAGTAGGTGCTGCTCACCCCGGGCACGCCAGACAGCGTTTCCCCCAGCGTGGGCTGCGCGCGCAGCAACAGGCCGGTGCCTCCAAGGCTGGTGGCCGGCGCGATCAGGTCGGCGCTGCCCAGGGGGTTGGCGGTGACGGTCACCACATCCAGGGTGCCGGTGGTTTGCGCGAAAACACCCGCGGGCGCCCACGACAGGATGGCGGCGCCGATGGCGCCGTGACGAAAAAGGGAATACATGGACAAGTCTCGTTGAACAGGAACGACAGGCAGCGCGCACCTCGACGGTGAGCGCTGCCGCGAAAATGGTCAGCGAGACAAGGGTGGACCGCGCGCCTGGAACAGCGCCGCCCAGCGGGCAACGAACTCGCCCAGTAGAACGGCCAGCAGGCCGGCGGATGGCGCCATCGCTGGCAGGCAGAGCGGCGCAAACACAACGCTGTCGCCGTGGCTGAGCTGGTCGTACAGCACACATCCACCGTCATCCGCGTGCGCGGAGAACTTTTGCGCCCAGCCCGGAGCGCCATGCGCCTCGCCCACGCGCTCACCCTCGCCATGCAGGGCGGCGGCCGAAGCCGTCAGCCCTCGGGCGTGTGTGACGTGGTGGATGAGCCCCCACGTCTGAGCGAACATGAGCGCGAACAGCAGGAAAGCCGTCCAGCAAAGGCGTCGGGCCATCTGCGTTGTGGCTGGGTGGATCTGGGGCACCGGGCATCATAACTTCAAGCCTGCGGTGGCCGACCTCGGCCCACGCGCGTGGGTCTCGAGACCGGAAACGTTGGCCAGGACAGTTATGCCCGGCAACCGTGTCCAAACTTGTGGATATCTCCGGGCACAACTCCGCCAAGCCGCGCCGTTGTTGGCTTGGCAGGCAGTGCCTTTTTATTGAGCAACCAGTCCCCTTGACCCGGCCGCAGCGACCACGTCAGCCTGGCAAGCCCTGCATCAGCCCATAAAACAGCGCGGCCAGGAACACCGTCTCCAGCACCATCAGCGCCACCGGCTTCCAGCCCACCGTCAGGATGTCCTTGAGGTGGGTCTTCATCCCGATCGCCGCCATCGCCGCGATCAGACACCACTGCGACGCGCTCTTGCCCGCACTGACCACCGCCGCCGGCAGCCAGCCCGTGCTGTTGACCGCCACCAGCACCGCAAACGCCACCGCGAACCACGGCAGCAGCGGCGGGCGCGGCCCGCCCATCGCCTCGCCGCTGGCCAGCATCTGCCGGCGCGCCAGCCACGCCGCCAGCGCGATCACCGGCAGCAGCATCGCCACCCGCATCAGCTTGACCAGCGTGGCCGCGTCCCCCGCCTCGTGCGACAGGCTGTAGCCCGCGCCCACCACCTGCGCCACATCGTGGATGGTGCCGCCGATGAAGTAGCCCGCTTGCACCGGTGTCATGCCCAGCCATTGCGTGAGCATGGGGTACAGCACCATGGCCAGGGTGGACAGGGTGCTCACGCCGATCACGGTGAACAGCGTGGCCTGCTCCTTGCGTGGGTGCGCCGGCATGGCGGCTGAGAGCGCCAGCGCGGCCGAGGCCCCGCAGATGGCCACCGCCCCGCCGGTGAGCAGGCCGAAGAACATCTGGAAGCCCATCAACTTGGCCAGGGCGATGCCCACCACGATGGTCAGCGCCACGGCCAGCACCACCATGGCGATGGGCTGCCAGCCCAGGGCCATGACCTGGTCGGCGGTGATGCGCAGCCCCAGCAGCGCCACGCCCAGGCGCAGCACCTGCTGGGCGGTGAAGCCGATGCCGGCGGCGCTGCGGTTCTTCTGCCCGCCTTCTTCCTGCGTGAGGAAGTTCAGCGCCATGCCCAGCAGCAGGGCAAACAGCATGACCGGCGCGCCGTAGTGCTCGGACAGGAACATCGCCGCCACCGCCACCACGGCGCTGATGGCCAGGCCGGGCAGCAGGGGTTTGAGTCGGGCTTGCAGGTCGGTCATGGTCGCCATCGCCCTTCAGGCCTGCGCCAGCAGGTGGTCCTGGAACTGCTCGCGCAGCCGGTTCTTGAGCATCTTGCCGGTCGCACCCAGCGGGATGGCGTCCACGAACACCACGTCGTCCGGTGTCCACCACTTCGCGATCTTGCCTTCGAAGAAGCCCAGGATGTCTTCCCTGCTCAGCTCGGCGTTGGGCTTGGCCACCACCACCAGCAGCGGGCGCTCGTCCCACTTGGGGTGGCGCGCGGCGATACACGCGGCCATCGCCACGCCCGGGTGCGCCATGGCGATGTTCTCGATGTCGATGGAGCCTATCCACTCGCCACCGCTCTTGATGACGTCCTTGGCCCGGTCGGTGATGTTCATGAAGCCGTCGGCGTCGATAGTGGCCACGTCGCCGGTGGGGAACCAGCCGTTGCCTGCGCTGTCGGGCACCAGCGGGCTCTTCTCACCCTTGATGTACTGCTCCACCACCCAGTGCCCGCGCACCAGCAGCTCGCCACTGGCTTTGCCGTCCCAGGGCAGCTCCGCCCCGTCCTCGCCGACGATCTTCATGTCGATGCCGAACACGCCCCGGCCCTGCTTGGCCTGGATGGCGCGGCGCTGCTCGACCGGCAGCTTCTCCTGGTGGCCCTTCAAGATGCCCACCGTGCCGATGGGGCTCAGTTCGGTCATGCCCCAGGCGTGGATGACCTGCACGCCGTAGCTGTCCTCGAAGCTGCTCATCATGGCCGGCGGGCAGGCCGAGCCGCCGATGATGGTGCGGCGCATGGTGCTGAACTTCAGGCCGTTGCCCGCCACGTGGGCCAGCAGGCCCTGCCACACCGTGGGCACACCGGCCGACACCGTGACGCCTTCTGCTTCAAACAGCTCGTGCAGGCTCTTGCCGTCCAGCCCCGGGCCGGGAAAGACCAGCTTGGCGCCCACCATACACGCCGAGTACGGCAGGCCCCAGGCGTTGACGTGGAACATGGGCACCACGGGCAGCACCACATCGCGGGCGCTGATGTTGAGCGCGTCCGGCAGGGCCGAGGCGAAGGTGTGCAGCACGGTGGAGCGGTGCGAGTACAGCACGCCCTTGGGGTTGCCGGTGGTGCCGCTGGTGTAGCACAGGCTCGATGCGGTGTGCTCGTCGAAGCTGGGCCAGTCGAAATGGTCATCGGCCTGGCCGGCGATCACATCCTCGTAGCACAGCAGGCCCGGGATCTTCGAATCCGCGGGCATGTGGGCCTTGTCCACCATGAGCACGAACTTGCGCACGGTCTTCAGGCGCGACGCCACGGCCTCCACCAGGGGCAGGAAGGTCTTGTCGAAGCACAGGATCTCGTCCTCGGCGTGGTCGGCGATCCACACCAACTGGTCGGCGTGCAGGCGTGGGTTCAGGGTGTGCAGCACGGCGCCACTGCCCGAGACGGCGTAGTACAGCTCCAGGTGGCGGTAGCCGTTCCAGGCGATGGTGCCCACGCGCGCGCCCGGCGCCACGCCCAGGCCGGCCAGGGCCTTGGCCAGGCGGCGGCTGCGCGAGGCCAGCTCGGCGTAGGTGCAGCGGTGGATGTCGCCTTCGACCCGGCGCGAGACGATCTGCTGACCCGCGTGGTGGCGCTCGGCGTGGCGCAGCAAGGCAGAAATCAGCAGCGGCTGATGCATCATTTGACCCAGCATGGGAAGACCTCTTGTTTCGATGATCGGTCCCCGGCAAGCACACCAAGGACAAAAAAAATGCACTGGCCCGGCCAGTGCACGGCAGGGGGACCGGCAGGGGCGGGGCAACGGTGTATGATTGTGGTTGG